>JALQXU010000219.1 GCA_023263045.1 Pontimonas sp. | reverse complement strand
GGTGAAGGGGCTGACGATCGAGATCGGCCCAAGTGCTAGCGCCGCATAGAGGAAGGTTATGGCCGCCGCCGATGAGATGCCGGCCAGAATCCCGATTCGGATCACATCTGGGCCATAGCTAGCTCCGAAAAAGGCCGAGGAGACAAGCGCCACCACCAGACCGAAGCTGAATGCGATGGTGGTAACGCTGAGGGCCCGAACCTTCTTGGCGGCCAGGGCGCCGACGAAGTCGGCATAGCCATAAGAAAAGGCAGATAGCAATCCGAACAAAATCGTCACTATCTGCCTCTTTCTGGTGGCTCCGACCGGCGTCGATCCGGTGACCTAACGATTTTCAGTCGTTCGCTCTACCAACTGAGCTACAGAGCCTTGGAGCTCTCGCTCCCCATTCGCTTTACGCGAAGCGACCCTGACGGGACTTGAACCCGCGACCTCCGCCGTGACAGGGCGGCGCGCTAACCAACTGCGCTACAGGGCCAGGAGGTACTTCTCATCGCCTAGTGACCCCAACGGGATTCGAACCCGTGCTACCGCCGTGAAAGGGCGGCGTCCTAGGCCGCTAAACGATGGGGCCAGAAGCTGGCGACTTCAAAGCACCGAGGCACAAGACTACTGGTGCGTCGGCAGGTTGCGCAACACTTGGCAAACTCTCAGGCGATACTTGAGAGTTCGTTTTAGATTTGAGTTAGAAGGAGGTGCCCCCTTGCGCAAAAAATCCTTGGTCGCCACCCTTGCTGGCGCAGGACTTTTGGCAGGCACGCTCCTAATCACTCCGGCCTTTGCCGTCCCCGATTACCCAAGCGCGGCCGAGGTTGCCGCAGCCAAGCGTGACGTGCAAGAAAAGCAGAAGATGATCGAGCGCATCGAGGGCCTCTTGGACCAGCTCGAAGAAGAGGCGCAGGCCCTAGAGATCATCGCACTGAAGAAGAACGAGGAATACAACCAGGCCATAG
>JALQXU010000218.1 GCA_023263045.1 Pontimonas sp. | reverse complement strand
AGTCTTGAGATTTTCCGAGGAGAGTCGGTAGTGATTACTGGCGACAACGGGGCGGGGAAAACAACCCTACTTGAGGCCGCATTCGAGAACTCTGGTTCTAATCCCTCTCAGGTTGCTTACGTTCCCAGCAACCCAGCCGATTTGTTTGTCACGGAGACACTGAGAGCAGAGCTTGACTACACAGATAAACACTGTGGTCTGCCAAGCGGTTTCACCCGCACGACGCTCGCATCGTTGCTTCCAGGTGCGTGGAGAGAAGAAGTGTTGCAGCGTGCGAGCAACTCTCATCCTCGGGATCTTTCTCGTGGCCAACAAACGGCGGTGGCAATAGCTATCCAGATGTCCCACAAACCCTTAGTTCTTGCTCTTGACGAGCCGACCCGCGGACTAGATTCGGCTGCTCGGGAAGCCCTGGGGGAGGTCCTCGCGTGTATTCGCGAAACGGGTACAGCGCTTCTGAGTGCTTCCCATGATGATGACTATGTCCATGGTGCCCATGATCGAGTCTTCACACTCTCAGAAGGATCGCTTCTTCCTCGCGAGGGAGGCGTTCTGTATGTCTGATTTCCTCACGCGCTATTCCGGGTCATCTTTTGCCCTGTTCTCGGTTATTGCACTAGGGCTTTTTGCCTGGCCACTTTTCACAGGAGCACAAGTCGCTAACTCAGGTGTGGCACTGATCATTTCCCTCGTCGCGATTCCACTCTTTGCTCTCGTGCTCTTGTTTGTGGCTGAACCCACTGTTCAATCGCTCAACGTTGTGGCCTTGGTTGGTGTTCTCGCGGCTGTAGCAGCACTCGCTCGCGTGCTCTCGACTGGATTTGGAGGATTTGAGCTGGTTTTTGTTGTGGTGATTCTTGCGGGGAGAGCCCTAGGACCCCACCAAGGATTCGTGGTGGGAGTTCTTGCTATCGCCGTGTCTTCCCTTGTGTGGGGAGGCTTTGGACCGTGGACTGCCTATCAAATGATTGCACTCGGATGG
>JALQXU010000217.1:754-988 GCA_023263045.1 Pontimonas sp. | reverse complement strand
CGCTGCCAGCAGCTCTTTGACAGCTGCTGCGGTAGGCCGACACCACGGAGGGGTGGAGGAGGCGCGGGGCTGGCCCAGCGGGGGCTGCCAACGATCATACGCCATCTGGTATTTGATATGAGCGCCCTGTCTGGCGCTAACAACTGTCGCAGGTGCGGTTACCTGAGAAGATCGAAAAAAAATAGACACTCAGAAAGTCTACTTGTATCCCTACTACTCTACTGCCCTACTCCC
>JALQXU010000217.1:0-744 GCA_023263045.1 Pontimonas sp. | reverse complement strand
TGACCCATCAACGTACTCCTACCCCTACCCCTACCCCTAAGAAGAAGAAGAAGAAGAATTCATTTTGAGCTGCTTGGTCCACATGATTTTGGGAGGCATCGAGCTCCGAGAAATATAGGATAGTCCCTTCCCAGTGCTCACCTCTCCTAACCCCGGACTAGAGGCAGCGATAGACTATTTTAGCCTATTCCGGTGCGGTCCAGCATTCCCGGTACGGGTGCTGTGGGTGGACTCCGCTGCGGCTCTAGTGCTGGGCTACACGTATTTGTTGAACTTTCGGGCGAGTCTGCTCGGCGCCTCTTGGGGGGGGGGACTGGGTGAAAAAGATTGTGCAGTTGCTGCGGCGTCGCCGTTGGTGGGGGCGAGGGAATACACATTTGTACGTTCGTACTCCCTAGCACCCTCGGCGCTGTGCCCTCCTCATCCCCCAGGGGGTTCAGCCGGCGCCGTTTGGGAGGGGGCACTGGGTGCTGCAAGCTGCACAGCTGCTGCTGTGTTGCTGAGGCCGGGGGTGGAGGGATATTTATAGAGGCGTAGCCTGTTGTGTCCTGTCCCAATGGGCTCAGTCTCAGAGGTATAGGGGGTAAGGAGAGCGATAGTTGGATAGGTAGCCAGGAATCCAGATTTGTTAAAATTGATGAGGGAGGGTCCAGACAGGGATTGAGCCCTGAACTGCCCAACTGATGGTCAGGCACTCCGCCCAATGTGCTAACTGGGTTGGTGATCGTCCCGACCCTTATTAAA
>JALQXU010000216.1 GCA_023263045.1 Pontimonas sp. | reverse complement strand
GTTTTGGGCACAGGGTGGGAGAGAACCTGGTGCGCGATGGCTTGCAACGCAAGCGATCGCAGCCCGTGCCCACCCGGAATGGACGCGGGCGGAAGGTAGATGCGGCCGTTCTCTAGGTCTGTCACACTCCGCGCACTGCGCGGTAGGTCTCCGACGTGAACGATTTCCAGTCCAAGTTTTCCCGCCATCATGGCCACTTCGCGGTGAGTAAGCGCCCCGGTGGAGGTGTGGCCGACCGAACGGACTAGATCCTCGGCGAGCGTCTCCAAATCCTCCCGGTAATTGTTGAGCTCACGCATTCGGTGACGAAGCTCGGTGTTGGCTCGCCTGGCTTCCTCGGGGGTAGCGAGGGCTAACCTCTCACGCCGCACCAGCTCGTGATAGAGACCGACCATCACCTCCAGATGCTCATCCGAGAGAGACTTCGACAGACGAAGCGTAGGTAGACCTAAGGAAGAAATGAGCGGGCTTGCCTGCGCGCTTGCCCACTCCCGCTCGAGCCGCGCCCGCTCGTTAGGTGGTGTCTCATCGAGAAGCTCAGAGACTTCCACACCGAGCGCAGTAGCGAGCGAGGAGAGCAAGCCAATCTTGGCTTCGCGCTTACCTGTTTCCACCAGGGAGAGTTGGCTTGCCGTCACTCCCACCTGCGCGGAGAGTTCCTCCAGGGTCATTCCCGCCTGCGCTCGCGCGTGCCTGACTCGCTGTCCTAACGCCAAGATTTCGACCATGTTCTGACAATATCGCAAAAACGCTGTTTTTTGACAAGCATTTTGGTCAGACACACCGCGCTGTCTTGACAAAACTGGGGTCAGACCACCACCCAGGAGCGATTATGTCTATGACTCTCAACCAGCGAAGCACCACCCCCCAGACACTTCCCATGTCTGCTCTTTCACCGACCGCTTCGTCGAAGACGATGAACTCCGTGCCGTCGAGCCGAAGATCGCCTTGGCTCTCCTCCAGCTGGTGCGCCAGCCGCCCCGGGGTCGCGATGA
>JALQXU010000215.1 GCA_023263045.1 Pontimonas sp. | reverse complement strand
CTAGTGATTACCATTGCATCTTTTCGTTCAGCTATGAGTACCCGCAACCAGAGGAAGAGGATGTTGAAGGAGGCCTTGATGCGTGAAGGGCCTGCTCACCCGTCATGGGTAGCAGATACTAAGCGCCCGAGCAAAGAGGTCACGTTACATGACCTATATATCCACCGTCATCATTTAGTTAACAGTGTTCCGCGCAGCCATTCACTGAGTACGTAGTTATTGATGCGTAGCTCATGTCAGGTGTGATTTTAAGCTTGCGCAAAACTTCTGGTTTGAATGGGCGTTGGGTGATGCGTTTGCATACGCCCGTGCATATGTTCGTGCGATGTATCATCTCATGCCCTGAACGGCCACCACATGCCAGGCGTAAGTCGAACCGACTTATGAAATTACTAATTGAAGGACGGCTGGTCTATGTGAATAACATTGCTAATGAAAACATGTGTGCGCAAATGATCTGGCACACCGCAAACGCACACCATCAACATATCATACGTCAGCATGCAAGCCACTTGCTTTTATGAGCGACTGGTGCGTTGACTCACACGCGGCGGGCCGAAACATTTCAAAACTCTACGTACATACGTGCTTTCCCAGCACGCCTTGTGTTTATATGACGACGTATGGTTCGGCTCGGAAATATGACCAATAGATGGTTCGAGGTTGGTCGGCAAGTTGACGGGTGTTGCCGTATGGTTACGTACAATGGTACGGGGAACGTTGATGGCGTGCACTCAGTTTGGGGTTTGCCGACATTACCCTGACTGCATCCTAATGGGGGAGATGGCGCGATTGCATGCACTGCGTGTTTCGTATTTCATGACGGTCCGTCTTGGTCAGTGTTACGATTAGGCTAAGAAGCTAATGCAGTTGCTGTATCCGACTCCTGAGGGTACACAGAATCAGTCGTGGGCGTCCAAAGCGGCCTCACCTGATTCTGTGTACGCCATGAGTAAGGCGCGGTCGTTCGCCCAAGGCGTGTCGACCGCCGTGCACGTGCATGACCTGAA
>JALQXU010000214.1 GCA_023263045.1 Pontimonas sp. | reverse complement strand
ATTATTTGGTTTGGGTTCACCCCCCACACCCCCCATAGAACACCTTTCAGGAATATATATACTTGGGCTATCGCAACACCTGAAAGGCAAGGGGGAGGAAAGGGCGGGGGGGAGGAGGTGCCATGTCAGGAGAGTGCAAGGGGGAGGAGGTGCAATTCTCATGCCTGAAGCGGGAATTGAACCCCCTACCTGGCGTCGGCAAAATTCATGTCTGAAGGGGGAATTGAACCCCCTACCTGGCGTTAACAAGACCATCGTTATACTCCTACACTAAGTGAAAAGGCAAAAAGTCGTCGTCGTCGGGTCGGGTCGGTAACGACTCAACTTCTAGCCCACACAACTTTTTTTTTGGCTGCATATTATGACTCAATTTTGTTACCAGCGTTTTTTTCAAGCGATTTCCTATCGATCTAGCTAGGTTTGAGGCAAAATGGACCATTTTTGACTCCTCCAGCTCAAAAACAGACTTGGGGGGTCATTTTGGCTCATTTTCGCTCATTTTTGCTGAAAATCCCCTTGTAATTGACCCTCTTTAAAGACTTGTAACTTTGCGAATTCTTAATATTTTTACTCCCGGATGGTGGCGTTGGATTCCCCGTAAGCAGGGCAACAACTTTGCTGTTGGTACCGAGTCAAAATATTGAAAACTGACAAAGTTAGAAAAAATGCGTTTCTGAGGAGATATGACCATTTAAAGTTTTCGTGATCCCTTGTAAATGGCGTTTTAACGGTCGTAGACTCTTCATAACTTCTTCAAAAATGCTTCTTTTTACCTAACAAATAGCTCAGCATGATCTCCCATGCCGTGCGCATCTTTTTCGAAAAAAAAATTTTTGCAGGGGTTCCCTACCATTTTTGGCTCATTTTTGCTCATTTTTGCTCATTTTTGCTCATTTTTGCATCCAACGACTCAACTTCTAGCCCACACAACTTTTTTTTGGCTGCATATTATGACTCAATTTTGTTACCAGCGTTTTTTTCAAGCGATTTCCTATCGATCTAGCTAGG
>JALQXU010000213.1 GCA_023263045.1 Pontimonas sp. | reverse complement strand
GTTGCGCTGGACTGTCGAATGTGCTGATGTTCATCCCTGTTGTTACATCGGTTGCGAAGTAATGTTGCACTGGATGCAAGAAGGGAACAGCCAACTGCTGCTGCTGCACATAAAACTGACTCGCCTCGATCCAAGCTTCCATTCGCCCTTTCTCGTAAGCCTGGCCCTCTTTGTACGCTTGCTGCCGCGAGCAATTGTAAGTCTTCCATGTTGCGCTCCGCGGTTTCATCTCGTTGTGGGCCTTCCGTCTCTGTGCTGCTTCCTGCCGCTCCTCTGTGCCTTTCGCGTGCCCGTTGCCTTTCGGGATGTCCTTGTCAACGTTTGCTTTCATACACTCTTTCGCCATTTCGAGCGCTTTTATTAGATTCTCGAGGGGGCCCGACACAGTCAGACAGCTCTCGTTCCCCCATCTTTTTGTGGATGTCACGCTAGCAGAACACTTAGTCTCAGCAAAAATTCTGTCACGGTCTTCGGCAACGAGTGTCCCTGGCAATCCGAATATCGGCTCCGTCGCACCTTTCATCACGGGGCGAGATAGCAACGCAAGTCAAAGAGAGGCGAGCCTCCGCAGGAACTCGCGGGGCAAGTCGACAGGACAGCACCGCAAGTCAAAAGCGAGGCGAGCCTTCGCTAAAAAGCGAGGCGATCCTTTGCATGAACAAAGTACTTCTGAAAGGATTGGCTGCATATATGCAAGTGGATGCAAGTGGTTTGGTAGCGCCACCTCAGTGCTCAAGTTACGCAGATGTTGCATGACCCACGCGCACACAATTACACCCTGGCGGCAATGCCAAGCAATGGAAAGTAATGCAAGGTCGGTGGGTCTACAAAACTCGGGCCTGTGTGTCCAAATGGCTCGGGCTACCGATTTTGGCTCTGTAAGGTCACCTTCTGACTGGAGGTCTAATCTCTGGGTATCTACAGGGCTCGGGTCTGGGTGTCTACAGGGCTCGGTCGACCGATTTTGGATCTGGAAGCCCACCTTCTGACTGAGTGTCTACAGTCTGTGAGTCCACAGGGCTCG
>JALQXU010000212.1 GCA_023263045.1 Pontimonas sp. | reverse complement strand
TCACCATCCCTGACGAATGCAATAGGTCCTGCATCCACTGCTTCGGGCGCCACATGGCCAATACACAGTCCGGTTGTGCCGCCTGAAAATCGACCGTCGGTCAAGAGTAATACATCTTTTCCTAAACCCGCACCCTTAATTCGTGCGGTGATAGCCAGCATTTCTCGCATTCCAGGTCCACCCTTCGGACCCTCGTAACGAATCACCACGATGTCGCCCTTACCGATGCTTCCTTCAGCGAGGGCATCCATAGCCTCACGCTCACGCTCGAAGACCCTCGCCGGACCCTCGAACACAGTCGAATCAAAGCCGGCGGTCTTGACCACCGCACCTTCCGGGGCGAGCGATCCATGCAGAATCGTAATTCCTCCGGTGGCGTGAAAAGGTTTGTCCAGGGACCGCAAGACCTCGCCATCCAACCCAGGAGGGTCAATCTCAGCGAGATTCTCGGCCATGGTCTTTCCGGTCACCGTGAGCGCGTCACCATGAAGGAGACCCTCATCGAGAAGAGCCTTCATCAGTACGGGAAGCCCGCCGTGGCGGTCTACATCATTCATCACGTACTTCCCAAAAGGTTTTACGTCCGCGATGTGGGGTACTTTGTCACCTATTCTGTTGAAGTCGGCCAACGTGAGCGGAATTTCTGCCTCATTCGCAATGGCAAGAAGGTGGAGAACGATATTTGTGGACCCCCCCAGAGCCATACCCACCGCGATAGCATTTTCAAACGCCTCCATTGTCAAGATATCCCTGGCAGTGTGGCCACGATTCAGCATTCCCACGACTGCTTCCCCAGACTTATGGGCGTAATGGTCACGGCGACGGTCAGCTGACGCTGGGCTTGCCGACCCGGGAAGGCTCATTCCGAGGGCCTCAGCAACGCTCGCCATGGTGTTGGCCGTGTACATGCCGCCGCACGCGCCGGGGCCGGGGCAGCACTTGGCCACGACCTCGTTGCGCTCCTCGAGCGTGATTTTGCCGTAGGAAAGCTCGCCAAAGGACTCGTATGCAGCAATGACGTCGAGC
>JALQXU010000211.1 GCA_023263045.1 Pontimonas sp. | reverse complement strand
TTTCTTTCAAGTTCCTCTCCGACAGGCTTTGTTTCGCCTCCTTGAAGTCCGACGATGGCGAGATTTTTAACTTCCTTTCCGTCCACATGCACCATCGTGGGCCCACGAGATCCTCTCAGTGGCGCTCACTTCTTTCGGACACGGATTTTACCCTCCCAGACCAAACGATAGTCTTAGGTGACTTCAACTCTGTGATCGTCCCCACACGCGATACGGCCTCCCCACTACTAGAGTCCTCAGATGCCCCGAGCACCTTTGCAGCTCAGGGGGCCAGAAACCTTGAGCTCGAATTTATTCGGAAGACAGGGCTCCAAGACAGTTATGCTGTGGTCCACTCCGAGAGATCTAAAGACATGGACCTGGGGGGGTTCACCTGGGGATTCCCGCCAGACCCCCCCCCCTCGCAGCTCTCGCCACAACCACCGGCCAAGCGACCCTGCCCACAACCACAGAGGCTCTCAGTGGAGAACGATAGGAGGCGGCGCCTAGATAGGATTTTGGTCCCCCCGGATTTAGTCCCAAATCTAGAGGAGTGTTACCCCACCTTCTTGGCCTATTCGGACCACAAAGCGGTAGTTTTATCCCTTCGCCCCAACCTGTACTCCCCTAAAGATAAGAGGGCCTTTGTCCCGACTTCCTTCCTCTCAAACCCAACAGTTGTCGCATCCCTAAAGGACGAGATTTCAGGCCTGTCGATGACCGGCACTGAGTGGTGGAGTAAGGCACAGGACGTTATCAGGAGTTCAGCCGCCTGCTTTCACAAAGGGGAGACCTGTGAGGGTTTCTCGGAAGTCACGGCCTGCATCATGTCCTCCAGTAAAAAAAAAGTTTGTTCACAGGGCTGGGCCTATTTGAGGGAGAAGGGACTAACCCCCCAAACCCATGCTCAAGCATACTCTATGCTTTGCTCTTGTGCGGACAAGGACTGGTCAGATAGGTCAGGCCTTAAGGTACTCGACCTACTGAAAGAGGTATTAGCGGACCCAACAGAAGAACTACCGGGGTGTAGGAGGAAAAATATCTGGC
>JALQXU010000210.1 GCA_023263045.1 Pontimonas sp. | reverse complement strand
TGTGGGAGGGTTGGCTGGCTCGGTGAATGATAATTTGTCTGATGGTAACGGAGTTCAGCACATACTCAAATAACGTGTTTTGTGCGCGCTGCGTTCTGTTCCACATGCGCGAGCCTTTTGAGTTCTACGCTCTTTTCCACAGGCGCGAGCTTTGTGATCTCTACACTCTTTTACACAGGCGCAAGCCTTGTGCGTTGACCCGAGGCATTGGCTTAGCCGTTGGTTTAAGGCGCGGGTAATCCTCACGCGTGGTCATTATGGCTCTCTCTGTTGTACGTTTAATGCCACACTATTTGCCAATCCTCCCATGTGTCTGTCGCGTGCCCGTTGATTTGCCAATCCTCCCATGTGTCTGTCGCGTGCCCGTTGTCTTTCGGGATGTACTTGTCAGCGTTTGCTTTCATACACTCTTTCGCCATTTGGATCGCTTCTGCAATATTCTCTAGGGGGCCCGACACCACCAGACCGCGATAGTTCCCCCATTGCGGGCGGCTTCTCAGGCTAGCAGAACACTTAGTCTCAGCAAAAATTCTGTCACGGTCCTCGGCAACGAGTGTCCCTGGCAATCCGAATATCGGCTCCGTCTTTCCGTTCCCAGCCATCGCGGTGCAAGTCGACAAGACAGCAACGCACGTCAAAAGCGAGGCGAGCCTTCGCAGCACAGCAAGTCAAAAGCGAGGCGAGCCTTTGCTAAAAAGCGATGCAAACCTTCGCAGGAACAAACAGTCAATCCTTTGAAAACTACGTGCTCTGGTAGCGCCACCTCAGTTGCTCAAGTTGTGCAGATGTCGCATGACCCACGCACACAATTACACCCTGGCAATGGAAAGTAATGCAAGGTCGGTGGGTCTACAGAACTCGGGCCTGGGTGTCCACAGGGCTCGGGCTACCGATTTGGGCTCTGTAAGGTCACCTCCTGACTGTGTGTTTACTCACTGAGTGTCTACAGGGCTCGGGCCTGGGTGCACACAGTGCTCGGGCGACCGATTTTGGATATGTATGTCCACCTTCCGACGGTGTGTCTACAGTCTGTGAATCCACGCAGGGATCGGGTC
>JALQXU010000020.1 GCA_023263045.1 Pontimonas sp. | reverse complement strand
AAGCAGGCTCGCTGGCTTACCTGGGCTGCCGAAAACGGAATCTTCGTCTTCACCGCGATTCTGGTTGTCTTTGCGGTGGTCTTTATCGATGGGTTTGCCTCCCTGATCAACATTGCGGATGTCTTGCACCGCGCAGCGCCGCTAGGAATTGTTGCTGTGGGCATGACCTTCGTCGTCATCAGCGGCAACTACCTCGATCTCTCGGTGGTCGCGCAAATCGCCACCTCTGCGGTGATCTTTGTCGCCGTAAGCAATGAATACAACATTCCCGTCGCCATGCTGGCGGCACTGGTCGCTGCGCTCTTCTATGGCGTTGTTAATGGCGTAGCTGTGGGATATTTCAAAGCAAACGCCGTCATCGTTACGCTGTCAACGACCTACATCGGGCTCGGACTCTTGCGGTTCTTCTCCGGCGGTTCAATCTTTTTCGGACCGCCGGATGGACCTATTGCGACTTTTGGTTCGAGCAAGATCGGACCGGTTCCTTACTCCGCCATCGTGTTGGTCATCATGGCGATACTTCTGCAAATCCTGCTGACCCGGACAAACTTCGGCTTCCTAGTTCGCTCTTTCGGCGTCAACGAAAATGCGACGAGGCTGGGTGGTACCAACACGGGGCTTGTCATCATCGGCGCTTTCGTGGTGACCGCGGTGGCAGCGATGATTGCAGGGTTCGTGATGGCTGCGTTCTCGAACACCGCTGTGTCCAATGACGGTTTGGGGTATGAGTTCCGTGCCCTGGCCGCCATCATCGTGGGAGGAACAAGCGTCTTCGGAGGTCGAGGAAGTGTGCTTCGCACGCTTCTCGGAGTTATCTTCGTCAGCGTTTTGACCAACATCCTCGTTCTCTCGGGCATCGGCTTCGGCTACCAGCAGGTGGCTCTAGGCCTTCTGATCGTTCTCGCCGTCTCCATTGACGCACTTGCACGGAAGGTATCCCAGCGATGACCCAGGCAATGCAACTTGGCAAAGTCGCCGATCAATCATTTGTCGGACGTGTCAGGACTACCCTTGCGCGGAGGACCGAGGGGCGCGGTGTGGCATTGCTGACCGTCATTCTCATTGGAGTCGCGTTCTTTGAGCCACTCGTTTTCACCGCGTATCAGGTGAGTCTCGGCCGCATTGCGCTGATTGGAATCGTTGCGCTCGGACTCACTGCGGTGATTCTGATGGGCGAGCTCGACCTGAGTGTGGCGAGTACGCTCGCGCTCTCTGGTGTCGTTATGGCGCTCATTCCAGACATCTGGGTCGGGATTTTGGCAGCTCTCGCTACGGGGCTCGTGGTCGGGCTCATCAATGCGTTCTTCGTCGCCGTCGTGGGGATTAACTCCTTTATTGCGACGCTGGGCAGCCTATTTGCTCTACGGGGTATTGCTTTTGTGCTCTCCGACGAGGCTCCTGTCAGCCTCGAGAACAAGGACGCGGGTATTGCCTTTGGTATGCCGCTCGTGGGGCCCATCACCCCGCGCATCATCATCTTTATCCTGGTGTTCATTGCCATTCAGCTTTTTGTGTCTCGCGTGAGAAGCGGACGTGAGTTCTTCGCAGTCGGTGGAAACAGGCAGGCCGCCTACGACGCCGGAATTCCGGTGAAGCGGAGAATATTCACCGGCTTCATGATTTCGGGCTTTGTGTCCGCGCTTGCGGGCGTCATTAACACCCTCGAGCGCACCACAGCTGACCCGACCGCTGGTTCGACCGTTCTGCTCGCGAGTTTCGCCGCCGCCATCATCGGAGGTAACTACCTCAAGGGTGGACGTGGGTCGATCGTGGGAACCCTCATTGGAGCGGCGTCTCTGGGAATCCTGCAGGTTGCTCTAACGCTGTCGGGTGTCCAGGTACCTATCCAGCAAATCTTTATCGGTGGAATCCTGCTCCTCGCGGTGACTACCGACCCCGCTAATCTTCGCGCGGTCCTCGGAAGTGTGAAATCACTCCGTGTGGGCCGGGCGAAACCCCAGATCCCAGGGTCTGGGTCATAGTCACCATTTGGTGGCTGTCCATGAAAACAAACGGAAAGAGGCACACATTATGCGAAAGTCTCGCATTGGGCTCGCAACCGCAGGAATGCTTGCTGTTGCTGGTCTGACTCTTGCAGGTTGTGCTGCTGCCGACGAACCAGCAGCTACAGACTCTGGTTCGACCGACAGCGGCGACACCGCTACAGCAGGTGGAGAGACCTACGAGGTCTACGCACTTCTCCCACAAGGTAACGACCAACCTTATGGAACCACATACCTGCCCCCAATGGAAGCCAAGGCAGCCGAACTCGGCATCACCTTGACCATCACCAACTCGGAGTATGACGCCGACAAGCAGGCCAGCGAATGTGAAGTTGCTGTCGCTGCCCAGCCCGACGGCATCATCCTGTGGCCCGCTGTGGCGGACTCGATTCGTCCCTGCCTTGAGGCCGCAAACGCTGCGGGAATCCCTGTGTGGATCACCAACGCTGATGTGAACCCCGAGGACACCGACCTGACCTACGGTTACTCCGGTACCGACAGCTACGGACAGGGTGCAGCTTCGGCTGAAATGTTCTGTGCCTTCGCTGATGGCGCCGAGGTTGGCGTGATTCAGGTGAACGGTCTCACGGGTAACTCTGTTGCTACTCTCCGCGGAAACGGCTTCAAGGAGACCGTTGCTGCTGAGTGCCCCAACGTGACCATCCTGGCCGAGCAGCCTGGTGACTGGAACAAGGACGACTCTCAGCTGGCCGCATCGGAGATGTTGACCGCTGTTGGTGAGGAAAACGTTGGTGGAATCTACGCCGCTGACGACACCATGGTCGCCGGTGCCATCGCTGCTGCTGAGGCACGCGGAATGGACCTCGACCAGCTGATCATCACCTCGATTGGTAACACCCTTCTGGGTAACCCGCTCGTGGGTGAGGGCAAGCTCGATGGAACCGTATTCCAGTCCTCCTCATGGGATGGTGAGAACGCTGTGGTCGGTATCTACCGCGCCATGACCGGTGACACCTCTCTCGGACGTGACGATGACGGTTCGGTGCTTTACATGCCGAACCCGAAGGTCACCCTGGATGGATCCCTCGAGGGAACCGTCGCATGGGATGACCCGTCGGTCACCCCTGAGTGGTAAATCTCTAGCAGATTATCCCCTTGCTAAGCGCCTGGGGAGGGAGAAATCCCTCCCCAGGTTGCCCGGCAAATCAATGACCTCTCCTTTACTGATTTTGTCTTGACGTGGGCTCTTAGCGCCCCAAAACTCCCCGAAAGAAAGCTTCATGACCTCCGATTTCACTCCAGCCCCGCTTGTTCCGGCACTGGATTTTGCGAACCGTCAGATTCCTGCTCACGGAACGATGGGTGTGGATTACGAGCAGCGCGTCGATTTTCACCGGCTGCGTGATTACCGCCTCGACCGTGCGCTGAAAGCACTCGAGGCCAGTGAGTGCGGGGCTTTCCTTCTTTTTGACTTTTATAACATTCGCTACACGACACAGACCTGGATCGGGGGAGCACTGGGAGACAAAATGTCTCGATACGCCCTCCTGATGCCCGATGGAAAGCCCCACATTTGGGACTTTGGTTCAGCAGCGAAACACCACAGGCTTTTCTCGCCGTGGATTCATGACGGGCATTCCCACGCCGGAATGCTGGGTCTCCGAGGGGCGATTAACCCTGACGTTGGTCTCATGAAAGAGGCCGTGACGATGATCAAGGGCATGCTTACGGATGCTGGGGTGGTGAACGATCCCATTGGGGTTGACATTGTCGAGCCGGCTTTCCTCTTCGAAATGCAAGCCCAAGGTCTCAAGGTTGTCGACATCCAGCAGCACATGCTCGATGCGCGAGCCATCAAGTCCGCGGACGAGATTATGTTGCTCTCCCAGGCTGCCGCGATGGTGGATGGTGTCTATCAGGACATTGTGGATGTGTTGAAACCGGGCATTCGCGAAAACGAGATTGTGGCGCTCGCCGCGAAGCGACTATACGAGATGGGTTCTGACCAGGTCGAGGCTATCAACGCTGTGTCGGGGGAGCGGTGCAACCCTCACCCGCACAACTTCTCCGACAAGATTATTCGTCCGGGAGACCAAGCTTTCTTTGACATCATCCACTCGTTCAATGGTTACCGAACCTGCTACTACCGAACGTTCTCGGTAGGAAGTTCTACCCCCGCCCAACACGACGCCTACACGAGGGCTCGTGAGTGGATGGATGCCGCGATCGACAAAGTGGGCCCCGGCGTCGGAACGGATGAGGTCGCTGCCCTCTGGCCCGAAGCCACCGAATTTGGGTTCCCCAACGAAATGGAAGCGTTCGGGCTTCAGTTCGGACACGGTCTGGGATTGGGTCTCCACGAACGCCCGATCATTTCCAGGCTGAACTCGATGTCTCACCCTGTTGAAATCAAGGCAGGTATGGTTTTTGCCCTCGAGACGTATTGCCCAGCACCGGATGGCATCTCCGCCGCTCGGATTGAGGAAGAAGTGGTGATTACCGAGACCGGATCTCAGGTCCTCACTCGATTCCCCGCGCAAGAGCTCTTTGTGGCCAATCCTTACTAAGGACCAGGCACCTTCACGGGTAGCTAGTGTGCGCCTGCGGCAACCAGGAGAGACTTGTTTTCCCACGAGGGGACGAGGTCGCCTGACTCAATGCGCATCGCGAGGTTCAGAATCTCCTCGTTGACTGGGGTTGGAACCCCCAATTCACGGCCTTTCTTGACCACATAACCGCTAAAGGCATCCAGCTCGGCTCGGCGACCTTTATCCCAGTCTTGGAGCACCGCAACCCTGGTTGTGGGTTTCGAGAAACGGGCCAACACCGCGTCGAGCAGGTCGAGAGCGTATTGGTCGGAATCAGGGACGTCCTCTGCCGCGATGCCGAGGGAGGGCATGAACGTCACTCCCAGAGTCTGCGCTAAAGCGTAAGCCTCCCTCGAGGCGGAATCCATAGCGGTGCGAACCTCCGGGTCCTGTGCCGCTTCGACGAGGGGTGCACCCAGAATGCCCGAAGGCAACATTTCGGGAATGTTGGCCAGAAGTTTCATCCATTTGGCGGATCGAATGTCTTCGGTAATTTGCACCTGGGCACCGTGGGACAGAAGCTCGTGAACTTTTTCCACCTGTTGAGTGACGGGGCCCTGCACTGATCCCACCGCCAGCCACGTTCCCTCACGGGTTACTTCACGATTGATCAGACCTGGTTCTGGCATGTTGGCGGCAATTCCCACCACACAACCCACTGTGCGTTCCGGTCCGAGGATTTCTGAGACCTCATCGATTGTCATGCCGTTTTGAGTACCGACGAAAACCGAATCCTTCGCCATTAGTGGCTTCATGAGTTCTGCGACCCAGCGTGTGTCATAGGACTTCACTCCGGTGAAAACGATGTCGAAGGGTTCGCGAAGCTTTGCCACGTCAGAGATATGGAGTGGCTCAAAGCGCGTATTCTCGACCCCTTGCGTCATGTTCACAGTGAGACCGCCTGCGCGGATTGCATCCACGTGCGCGGGCCACGGATCAATGACAGTGACGTCTACTCCGGCGTTAATCATGTCTGCGCTGAGGGACGCCCCGACAGCTCCCGCGCCACAAAAAGCGACTCTCATGGGGTCACTCCTCACTCTTCATCTGACTCAAGGTCACTTCAGCCAAGGCAGACCAGTCCTTATTCGCAATCTCGGGGTCGGCGAGAGCTGATTCAAAGAGTTCTCTCAAGACAGCGCTGGAGGGAAGAGTAAGACCGGCTGAATGAGCCGCAGACTCTGCTAATCCCAAGTCCTTCAGACCTAGTTCGAGCGAGAATGCTGTCGGTGTGTAGCTGCGCTCCGCGACCAGTGCGCCATAGCCGGAATAGACCACCCCGCCAAAGAGTGTCTTGGTCAGAACCTCAACAAAGTCTTCCGGTTTCACTCCAGCCGCGGTTGTGATAGCGACGGACTCAGCGAGCGCCTGTATCGCGTGAATGATGTTGTAGTTCACCGCAATCTTGACCACGTTTGCCGTCGGTGCGTGCTCGCCCAGAGGCCAGGTTCTCTGTCCCATGGCGTCGAAGAGGGGCTTCATCCGCTCAATGTCCCCGGTCGAGCCCGCAGCCAAGATATTGAGCCCGCCCTCTGCTGCCACGTGAGGCCTGCCCAGCACGGGCGAGGCAACATAGCCATGACCAGCCTCAGCGAAGCGCTCACTGAGAGTCGTGGCCATAGCTGGGCTTACAGAAGCCATGTTGGCGTGGACGATTCGCTCAGAGGGCAAATTGTCAGCACTCAGGACCGAATCCGCCGCGTCATCGTTGGCGAGCATGGACACCGAAAGATCTACAGCCAAAGCCTCCTCGGGAGTCTCAACAGCGGTCGCGCCACTGCCTGAGAGTTCGGCGCGTGGCTCTGCTGAGCGGTTCCACACCACAACATCGTTACCAGCGTCGAGAAGGCGCCGGGCCATTGCCTGGCCCATGGAGCCAAGGCCTAAGAACCCGACGCGCGCCATGCTTACGCTTTCCAGATGGTCTTGAAGTTGCAGAATTCCCGAATTCCAGGCGCACCCAACTCACGACCAAATCCAGAGTCTTTGACACCACCGAAGGGAAGCTCGGGATAGGAGATTGTCATACCGTTGACGAATACCGCTCCGGCTTCGATGTATTTGATGAAGTACTCGGTATCGCTGTCGTCTCCAGTCCAGAGTGCCGACGAGAGACCAAACGTGGTCTGGTTGGCTACCTCGGCGGCTTCCTCCCGGGACGAGACTTTATAGACGCTCGCCACCGGTCCGAAGGCTTCTTCCATGACAAGACGCATTCCCGGCTTCAGCTCATCCACAATGGTCGGCAAGTAGAACCAACCGGGGCGGTCAGGGGCCTCACCCCCGGTGAGGACTCGGGCTCCCTTGTCGCGGGCGTCGTCCACCAAGTCTGCAAGCTCCTGGCGTCCTCGCTCGGTCGCGAGGGGGCCCACCTGCGTGGCAGGGTCCAGGGGGTCGCCCACGACGAGAGCGGACATCTTTGCAACAAACATCTCCAGGAACGAGTCGTAGATGTCCTCGTGAACGACGAATCGCTTCCCCGCGATACAGGACTGTCCGTTATTGCTGATGCGCGCAGTCACCGCCACGGTCGTAGCCTGGTCAAGATCAGCAGACGGCATCACGATAAAGGCGTCAGACCCGCCGAGCTCCATGACAGCGGGCTTAATGTGAGCCCCGGCCTGTGCGGCCACTGCGCGTCCGGCGGGTTCAGAACCGGTTAACGTGACCGCTTTGATCCGGCGATCTTCGAGGAGACCCGCTATCGGACCAGCACTGGTCAGAATGGTGGTGAAGGATCCATCCGGGAATCCAGCTCTCGTGAAAACAGAGTCCAGGTAGAGGGCAGAGTGGGGGACGTTGGATGCATGCTTCAGGAGTCCGGTGTTGCCGGCCATGAGCGCTGGAGCTGCGAAACGAATGACCTGCCAGAGCGGGTAATTCCAAGGCATGACGGCTAGGACGACACCGAGTGGTTGGTAGTGCAGGTACGCCGAGGACGCGTTGACAGAACTGGGGTCCTCAAGCGGTTCGTCAGCGAGGAACTTCTCTGCGTTGTCGGCGTAGAAGCGCATGTTTTTGGCGCACTTAAGGACTTCTGCCTCAGCTTGAACAATGGGCTTACCCATCTCGATGACCAGCATCGTGGCGAGGTCCTTGACTTCGGACTCCATGATGTCGGCGGCCTTCTTCATCCAGACCGCACGCTCGGCGTAGCTGGTCTCCTTCAGGGCCTCGAATGCCTTCTGTGCTTTCTGAACTCGTGCTTCCACTTCATCAGCCGAGTGTTCGTCGAAGGTCTCCACGGTTTCGCCGGTGGCGGGGTTGATTACTGCGATGGTCATGGCGTCTCTCTATTCGTGGTTGGGGTCGGTGGGGGGAAAAATCTCAGGGTGTCTCTCAAGGTTCACCCGTGTTCTGCGAATGTGTATGGCGACGATTTGTTCAGCGAGCTTCAGATCTCCATCGCGCAGGGCGCTCACGAGCATGTGGTGGTCATCGTGGAAGATTCGCATGTGTTCCGAGTCCACGAGACTGGTGTACGCCCGACGATAGGGCTGCGTCGTGTTCCATAGCCTCGTGACGAGGTCTCGCAGCACATAGGTCCCTTCGGCTCGATAGGTGGCGAAATGGAATTCTCGATCGAGTTCGAGAAACTCCTCGATGTCCTCTGAATTCTCCATCTTTTGGGCTAGCTCATCGAGAGAATGGACGACATCGTCGGTTAGATGTTCTGCAGAATGCCGCAAAAGAAGAGGCTCGAGACGCTCTCTGGTTTGATACACCTCAGAGCACTGAGCCATGGTGAGGCTTTGAACCCACGCGCCCGTGTTGGCCACGAGACGGACGAGTCCCTCGGATTCCAGCTGCCGCAGGGCTTCTCGAACCGGAATCCTGGAGCCTCCATAACGCTCGGCAAGTTCTTCTTGGACGATGCGTTCGCCGGGTCGGTGCTCGCCCGAGAGGATCGCCCTCCGAAGGCCCTCGGCGATTCGGGAGCTCGCGGAACCATCACGCGTGGCAGGGGTAAGTTCAGACATTCCTTATTCCGCCGGTCTCGTGGGATTCCACATCACAACGTCACTCTCGGATTCGTAAGCCTTGCCGTGGGGGTAACTGACGAGTTCGCACTGCATACCCCACGGCGTGAGGAAATAGATCCAGCGTTGGCCAGTCGCGCCTTGCTTGCTCACAACGATATCGCCCAGGACCTCGACACCCTCTGATCTCAGGTAATCGATTGCCGCGTCGAGATCGTCCACATAGAAAGCGAGGTGGTGGCCACCAATGTCAGAGTTTCTGGGCTGGGAACCCTGGGGTTCAGGGGTGCTCCATTCGAAGATTTCGAAGTTAGTGCCGTGTCCGCACCGAAAGTGTCGGTTTTCCCTAATAACAGAGCGGGGGTGAACATTGAGTTGGGTGGACATCCAGTCGTCGTCTCGCTCGAAAGGTCCCAACGCATAGACCCTCGTACACCCAATGATGTCGACGAAGAATCGTTCAGCCTCATCGAGATCGGGCACCGTAAACCCGATGTGATCGGTGCCCCGCATTCCCGGTAACGGCATTCCATGACCCCTCTGACTGGACTGATTGCATCCAGTATGTCCTGTTTCTGGGAATAATTCCACCGATTTTGGGAGAAATAGGTGACATTGGATACTATCTCGTGTACCGTGGCGACAATCCCGAAGGAGGGATAAGCGCGGTTTCGACGAAGCGCACGATACGGAAGAAGGCCACGGTGGCGAAAGAAAAGAAACTTCTACCCCTAGAACCTTGGGTTGAAATTTACTCCGAAAAGTCCGACTGGGACGCAGCTGATCCCGGACTTCTGCACACCATGTTGGTTCAACTCCATCTCATTCGAGCCTTCGAAGAAACGGTCCTCGAGCTTGCGGGAGAAGGGCTTGTTCACGGACCGGCACATTCCTCAGTAGGACAAGAAGGAGGCGCAGTGGGCTCCATCGTGGGACTGCGCGCCAGCGACGCCATCAATGGGTCGCACCGAGGACATCACCAGTTCTTGTCGAAAGCGCTGTGCTATGTGGCGCCGGATGGTTTAGATAGTTCTTCCCCTGTCAACGACGCGGTTCAGGCTGTCCTGCAAAAAACATTGGCCGAAATCTTGGGCCTTGCCCAGGGATTCTGCAAGGGCCGAGGTGGTTCCATGCACCTCCAATGGCACGAAGCGGGGTGTTTGGGCACGAACGCCATCGTCGGCGGAGGTGTGCCTCTCGCGGCGGGTAATGCCTGGGCTCAGAAGCATTCCCATACTGACGACCTCACCGTGACGTATTTCGGGGACGGAGCGGTGAACATTGGATCCGTTCTCGAGAGCATGAACCTCACGGCCGCCTGGGATATTCCTCTGGTCTTCTTTATTGAAAACAACCTCTACGCCGTTTCCACCACGGTGGAGGAGGCTACTGGTGAACCCCGGCTCTCCGGACGTGGCGTTGGTTTCGGGGTCCCCTCGCTCCGTGTGGATGGCATGGATCCCCTCGCTGTCCACTTGGCGATGCAGAAGGCGGCAGAGATTTCCCGGAGCGGCAAGGGCCCGGTTGTCGTTGAGGCAGAGGTCTACCGCTTCTTCCATCAAAACGGTGCTTTTCCGGGCTCCGCCTTTGGTTATCGGACCAAAGAAGAGGAGGCTGCCTGGAGAGAGCGCGATCCTCTCCTTCGCATGGCTACAGAAATGATGTCAAGGGGACTGATTACTCAGCAACAAGTCGATGACCTCCGCGCCAAGGCACAGTCGGCGATGGCGAGCGCGGCTGCCGAGCTCGTCGAGCAAGATCCTGACGGGAAGGCAGGTGTGCGCAGGATCAAGCCTGAACTCTGGCCAAGCCCCGATTTTGTCAACGTTGGTGTCCGGGGAGACCTGGTGGAGCTTTCGGGTGCAAAAACCCTCGAAGCCTCTGACGTCCAGGGAAACACAGAATCGGTTCGGTTTGTCGATGCGGTTGCCGCTGTCATGGACCGCCGGATGGAGCTCGATCCGAGAATTGTTCTTCTGGGTGAGGATATTCACCGCCTCAAAGGGGGAACTAACGGAGCCACAAAGGGGCTCGTCGAGAAGTACCCAGGGCGAGTGCTCGGCACTCCCATCAGTGAAAACGCCTTTGTAGGTTTGGGCGGAGGGATGGCCTTGGATGGCCGTTTCCGTCCGGTCGTGGAGTTCATGTATCCGGACTTCCTGTGGGTTGCGGCCGATCAGGTCTTCAACCAAATCGGAAAGGCCCGACACATGTTCGGTGGGGAGTCTCCCGTACCTCTGGTGCTTCGGACCAAAGTGGCCATGGGGACCGGCTATGGATCTCAGCACTTGATGGATCCGGCAGGAATATTTGCCACCGCTCCTGGCTGGCGCATTATGGCGCCCTCCACGCCCCACGACTACGTGGGAATGATGAACGCGGCTCTCGCATGCGAGGACCCAGTTCTCGTCATCGAGCATGTCGATCTGTACGGAGGAAAAGGCGACATTCCCCAGGGTGACCTGGACTACCAGATTCCCTTCGGCACGGCTCGCACCGTTCGGGAAGGCTCGGAATTGACAATTCTGTCCTACCTGTCGATGGTCCAGAAATCGCTCGAGGCCATCGATAAAACGGGCGCAGACGCCGAACTCATCGACTTGCGCTTTCTCGACCAAGCCAGTGTGGATTGGGCGAGCATCGAATCCAGTATCACCAAGACCAACGCCGTGATGATTGTCGAGCAAGGCGCCAGGGGCACGTCGTACGGAGGCTGGCTCGCTGACGAGATTCAGCGCCGCTTCTTTGATCACCTCGACCAGCCCGTCCTCCGAGTCAGCGGGGGAGAAGCATCCCCGAGTATCTCGAAAGTGCTCGAGGCGGCAGCCATCGCCGGAGTCGACGACATTGTCAGCGGAATCGAACAAGCTCGAATCAACGCTGGGGGTGCTCACTGATGGCGATCGTTATTCGCATGCCCGAGGTTCTGGCCGGTGTCACCGAAGCGGTTCTCTCGCAGTGGATGATGTCGGAGGGTCAAGAAGTCTCCATGGGCGATGTCCTCGCCGAAATTGAGACAGAGAAGGCCAACGTTGATTATCAAGCGGAAGAGGAAGGCACACTCGCTCGCCTCCTCGTCGCACCGGGCCAGAGCGTTGAGGTGGGAACACCCATTGCGGTGTTTTCCGGACCTGGGGATTCTGCCGATGACATTGATGCGGCCGTGGCTACTGCTGGAGCAATCTCTGCCCCGACTGAAGCACCAGCCGCTCCAGCGACCACAGCTCCGGAGACTGAAGTCTCATCCCAGCCGGCGCCAGATTCGCCTCCGGCAATGTCTGGAGGTCGACTCTATGTAAGCCCCCTGGTGCGCAAGCGTGCACGTGAGGAGGGAATTAATCTGTCGCTTGTGACCGGCACGGGTCCTGGTGGGCGAATTGTCAAAAAAGACCTTGAGTC
>JALQXU010000209.1 GCA_023263045.1 Pontimonas sp. | reverse complement strand
CATAGCGGACAAAATGCTGTTCGCTTGTACCCCCATAGCTTTAACGTGTCTGGTGTCTTTACCCAGTTGACCGTGGCGTTGAGTACGAACTTGATCAAGTGCTTGCCGGGGCCGTAGATCAAGTTTTGCCATGATAAGTCGAAAGGGATGATGTTTTCTTGCCAACCAGTCCAACATCCCTGTTGGGCAAGCTCTTGAGCGTGTTGCATTCGCTTCTCTTCTCTGAAAGATCGAGCTGTATTGGACACCAGTTTTCTCATCTCCGCCGGCGTGTGTTCCGCTTTGAACTTCCCGTGGCCGAGGCCGAGGCGACTGTCTTGCGTGGGGAAGCGCGTGTCGAGTACGGCTTGTGCGGTTGCCGTTGTGCAGAGTTGAGATGCTCGGAAGTGTCTTGTCAGTTTCGCTTCACGAGTCGTCCGTGCTTTCCACATGTTGCGCACATTTTCATCCTGTGAGCCTTGGAGGATTTGCGCTTTGACAAGTTGCAGTGTAGTGGTCAGCAATCGAAGTGAGCTGCAGTCCCAGGTTGGCGCGGGTGCGGTAAAGCATACCTTCGTCAACTGTTCTGCCGATGCCCGCCCACTTTTTAAGATGTGGTTGGGCAAGGGTTTGCAAGCTCTTTGCGAACGAGAGGTCGAGATCATGGATCATGAGTGGCCATGTCAGTCTGAGGCAGATGTAAAACTGGTATAACCACAGTTTCATCAGCCCGCTTACAAGGGACTTGCTGACGATTGCCATGTCTTCAGAAAATGCCGCGGTGATTTTCTGTTTGATTTCTTTCTCGCTCAAGTTGAAGTGGACGTATCGTCCGAGGAATTTGAAGTGCCTGCTTTTGAACTCATCGGTGGTGCTATCCAAGATGTAGTTCATGGGCTCCCCGGCTATAGTCAGCTTCGGGTCGAAAGGCGAGTAGCTTACTTCCTTGTTGACTGGTTGGAAGCACTCGCTCTTGATGCGGTGATCAAACTGCTTCATGGCAAACGTGACGCATTTTTTCGGTTTGGCGCGCATTGTGCCTGTCCATTTTAGCCATTTATCGGTGGCGTCGCAGCAGATTTGGTTC
>JALQXU010000208.1 GCA_023263045.1 Pontimonas sp. | reverse complement strand
CCAGCAGTAGCGGCAGCAGCAGAAAGGGAGCTCGGATGTCGTGTCCGGCGGGGGCCCGGGAAAGATAGCTTTCATCCTCGCAGGAACCGGGAGGCAGGAGCTGCTTGTCGGGTCCTTTTCCACAGACCTCCATCAGCACCAGGTCCACGTCGCCGATCTGCAGCGGGTCCACGCACTCCCCGTTAAGGCGAGTCAAAGTCGTGCACTTCTGGAACACGGCTGAAATGCCCTCGCTGTGGCGGATCTGGGGAGGGCAGAGGGGAATGTTATTAGAGAGGGGGGGGGATTGGGGGGCTATTACGATGAGTATTATCAAAATACTACGACTCCCACAGCACCTGGTTGACGAAATACTTAAAGAGCATCTCGGACGTCTCGTCGTCGTTGGTGTGTAGGCCGCCGACGAACCGGGACTTGAAGATGAGGTCGGCCTGGAAGGAACCACGTGCGCCCTCCTCTGACTCTGAGGGGTACCGCACCGATTCCGGGTCCACGTACACCATCTTGCGGCAGTCCTCGCCCTTGTCCCTATTCCTCCACTTCCGGAGCACGGAGCAAACCTCACGACCCAAGGACAATATGTCCGGGATGTCGAGGGAGGGTGTGAAGACGATAGACACCTTCACGGCAAGCTCGAAGTCATTCACAGGGCGGTTGTGGTCGCACTCGCAGGTGTCCTGGTCGAAGGCCCACAGCTGTTTGGGCGTGTAAGAGCCGCCAATGGGACCGCCCACGCACGCCTCGAACTGGGCCTGGAACACCGTCGTGCCGTCGATGCAGTCTGGCCCCGGACCACCCGTCGGAGCACTAGTCGGGGTGCCGGTCGAGTTGTCAGTCACAATCGGGTTGGCAGTGGGTCCGAGTGTAATGGAGCCGAGTGTCGGGCCGAGTGTGACAATGGTCGGGGCCATAGTAGGGCCGGTAGTAGGGTCCGGGACCGGGAACGGACCTAAAATCCCTACCACAAACAAGGGACTTTGTGGCCGGGAGGCGGGTGGATCCCCTACCCCTACCCCTACCCCTACCCCTACCCCTACCCCTACCCCTACCCCTACCCCTACCCCTACCC
>JALQXU010000207.1 GCA_023263045.1 Pontimonas sp. | reverse complement strand
ACCGGCAAATGGGGGGAGTACTTGAGGTAGGGGCGATCGAGGCTGGATATTTCGAAGAGACCATTGAGTCCCAGTGGTGCGGGAAGCCGGTAGACCTCGTTTTCCGTAATCCCTAGCTCGCCGATCAAAAGATCGAGCGTGACCGGATCCATATCATCGGTGATTTCGAGTCGAATGGGCGGACCAAACCGACGGCGCAAGAGCTCGCGCTCGAGCGCTTGAATCAGGTTCTCGCTCTCATCCTCATCGATTTCGACATCTTCATTTCTGGTGACTCGAAACTCGTGATGCTCAAGAACTTCCATGCCCGGGAACAACTCCTGGACGTGGTTCGAAATCAGGTCCTCGATAGCGATGTAGCGAAGTCGACCAGAACTGTCATCGGGTAGTTGGACGAATCGAGACAGGATCGGGGGGACTTTCAGGCGAGCAAACTCGACTGCCTGAGTCTTCGGGTTTCGAATTCGCACCGAGAGATTCAACGAAAGACCCGAGATATAGGGGAAGGGGTGAGCCGGGTCGACAGCCAAAGGCATCAACACGGGAAAGATTTGCTCGCTGAAGAAAGTATCTAAGGGCTCGCGATCTGCTTCAGCGAGATCGCTCCAGGATTCAATGTGTATATCTTCTGCGTCGAGAGCGGGCTTGATTAAGTCGTGAAAAACGCGAGCGTGACGTTCTTGCAGTTCGTGCGCTTTAGTGGAGATGTCATCCAACACTTGTTGGGGTGAGCGACCCGTGTTGGTGGGAACAGCAATTCCCGTCACAATTCTTCGCTTGAGGCCTGCAACGCGAACCATGAAAAACTCATCGAGGTTGCTGGCAAAGATAGCGAGGAAGTTGACCCGCTCCAGGAGTGGGATTTCGGGGTCTTCCGCGAGCTCTAAGACCCTCTGGTTGAAGGCCAGCCAACTGAGCTCCCGATCCAGATACCTTTCCGCGGGAAGGTCGTCGGTTTCTGGAGCGAGGACGTCATCGAAATCATCAGCAAAGTCGCCGCTGACCCCCGCACTCACGTCATAGGCGGGATGATTCGTCTCGGTCATGGTTGACATTGTGTCACTCAAGGCTCCGTGCCAGGAAGAGAGCAGG
>JALQXU010000206.1 GCA_023263045.1 Pontimonas sp. | reverse complement strand
ACTAATTCTTTGTATAGCCCCCTTTAAGAGGAGCTATACAAATATTATAAACAATAAAACCACTTTCTAAAGAAACAATAAATAAAAATATTTTAACTACGTAGAACGTATTTAATTCTCTCTTCTTATAAATAGTTTAATAACTTATCCTGTTTAAATAGGATAAGTTATTAAACTATTTTACAATACGCGGCGGTTCGCGGAAGAAAATAGCGAAGAAAATAATTCCTAACGTTCCAACTAATAATTGAGTAGGTCATCCGCGATATTCCTCTCTAAGAACCGTACATGCAATTTAAATTGCATACGGCTCAAGTAGAATTTTACTCTACCAACCTAATATTGATAAAATCTTTTTATTTTTTAGGCATCTTTATACGTTAGTAACAATTGTATTCTAATGTATTTTCCACGTTTTACATAATTACACACTGTTAAATTAGGATATAAACATTTATTCCGAGGATTCGATTTATATACAAATATATACTGAAAAACCCATTCTTTGTTTTCCATAAATCCTAAAAGACACCGTAAAAGGAATAGCATTAGTCTGACGAAACATTAGGCAGTTATATCCAAATTTAAATACTTAAATCTTCTAAGGGTAAAGAAGAAAATAGAGAAGCTTTTAATCATAAAATTACTATTATGACTATCCTCTAACAAGTAAAGACTGTATACCAGCCAAAAATCTTTTATTCTATGGAATAAATATGTAACTTCGTGTCGCACAGAATGTATAAACTAGAGCTTCCATAAAGTTATTAAATAATACTAATTTACTTTACACGTTTGTACACAATAATCTATAAACAAGATACATTATTCATACCCTGCAATAATTCATGCGTGAAAAAGAAAAACATAAAATTAGTAAGAACCAATTATACTGCTTGCTTTCGTGTTGTAACATCACCAAGTTTTTGGAATGCACCAAATTCAATTTGCTCTTCTAGATCTGGGTCAATACCAGCAAAAACGTCACGGAAGATTGTTCTAGCTCCGTGCCAAATGTGACCAAAGAAGAATAATAATGCGAAACAAAGGTGACCAAAAGTAAACCAACCACGCGGACTACTTCTGAAAACTCCGTCTGACTGTAATGTA
>JALQXU010000205.1 GCA_023263045.1 Pontimonas sp. | reverse complement strand
CTTTTCACTCAGGAGGAGTTGCAGTACAACATTACCAAGCACCGGTTGGTCCCCCAGCATATTCGCCTTTCACCAGCTGAGGCAAAGGAATTTAAGGAAAAGTTCGGACTCCGACACCCAGCGATTCTGCGAAGTGATCCAATCGCTCGGTTCTACGCATACAAACGGGGAGATGTGATCAAGATTTTACGCGAAACAGGAGAAGGAAAGAGATTCGTCACTTACCGCATTGTGAAGGGATAAAGATATAAAAACAATTAAGAATATGAAAAAACCCCATTTCTGAACCCATTAAGGGCTTGGTTATGGGTTTTTTTCGCGTATCAATTTATGGTTTAAAGATACGTTTGATTTTTTCAACAAACATGAAAACGTATCTAGGACACGTTTACCAACCGAATGAAGAGATTCCCACCCAACTGACTGACTTTAAGAAGTCGCTCGACCAGTATTCGTCAACAATGGAGGATGCCGATGTTCACATTGTATATGTAGGACCTGGTACCGAGTTGACACCAGAATACGAATGGATTAAGGATAATGCAAAAAATGTTGTGGTCATCGTGCAGTCAAACAAATACAGGCGCTTTGCCCCTAAAGACTTTACATGGCAGGAATGTATTTCACTCAAGCGTGATAAGGATGTATCAGCAATGCTACAGAAATTGAATGCCACGGAATGGATAGGTTCAGTATCGAGAGAGGATAAGGAGAAAATGAGAGAAGCAAAGCGTATTGAACGTGACGCGCGCAAACTCATCCGAACTCGTGAGAAACTTGAAAAGAATAAGAGGAAGATGGAGAAAGCTGCGATGAAAGTTATGGACTTGTCTGACAGTGAGGTAGTTATTCCAGTCCCAGAAGGTAAAAACAATCTTAGGATCAAACTACTCCTTTCTTGGGATTAAACAGGCTTAATATTTTATATATTTATATATAAAATGAAGACTAATTGTCTAATATGTTTGAACAAAATCAATAATCCATTGTTCTAGAATGCTCCCATGGTTTTTGTTCAGAATGTATAATCAAGCTTATACGTTCTAGATCTCGTAAATGTCCTATATGTAGATTGAGAATTACTTGGACCATCCCTCGAATTGAAAGTTC
>JALQXU010000204.1 GCA_023263045.1 Pontimonas sp. | reverse complement strand
ATACGCATAGCGTCAGACCCACAAATTCCGTGCGCACAGCTTCGGCGAAAGCTCAGCGTGCCATCGAGGTCCCATTTGATCTTGTGGAGACCATCAAGAACACGATCTGTCGAATACATCTCGACGTCGAAGTCTTGCCAATACGGCTCCGCGTCCTTCTCCGGGTCAAAGCGCCGGATGATGAACGTCACCGTGAACGAGGGAATCTCCGCGATTTCGGTGGAAGGGCTAGAGGTCTGGGTTGACATTAGTACTTCCTTTCCATCGGTGGGTAGTTCGTGATCACGACTGGCTTCCATTGGATTGCGATGTGGTCCTCCACGTTCGGTGAGGTGGGGTCGCCCGTGAGATACGCCATGGTGTGCACCAGGTACTTCTCATCGTCGCGATCCGGGTAGTCATCGCGCATGTGGCCACCGCGACTTTCTTTCCGCTCGAGAGCTGACGCCACAACGACCTCTGCGATGTCGAGCAAGAAGCCCAACTCAATCGCTTCCAGCAGATCGGTGTTGAAGCGCTTGCCCCGGTCGTGAATGCCAATGTTCTTATAACGCTCGCGGAGTGAATGAATGGTGGCGGCAACACTTCGGAGTGAATCATCGGTCCTAAACACCTGAGCGTTACGGTCCATTTCCTCCTGGAGCTCTTTGCGCAAGCTGGCCAGACGCTCTGACCCATCAGCGCTGCGAGCACGCTCGATCATGTCTCGAACCTCTTTGGCGGGATCCTCGGGGAGTGGAGCAAACTTGGCCTTCTTCGCATACTCCACCGAGTAGCGTCCAGCGCGCTTGCCGAAGACGTTGATATCCAGAAGAGAGTTTGTTCCGAGCCTGTTGGAACCGTGGACCGACACACATGCGCACTCACCGGCGGCATAGAGGCCTTTGACGACCGTCTCGTTATCGGAGAGAACTTCAGCCTTGATGTTGGTCGGGATTCCACCCATCGCATAGTGGGCGGTCGGCATAACCGGTACTGGCTCGTGGACAGGGTCAACACCCAGATAAGTCCGAGCAAATTCCGTGATGTCGGGAAGCTTCGTTTCGAGAACTTCTGCTCCCAGGTGGGTGCAGTCAAGGAAGACGTAATCCTTGTTGGGGCCACCACCACGGC
>JALQXU010000203.1 GCA_023263045.1 Pontimonas sp. | reverse complement strand
TTTGACGTTGCAGCCAGCACAAAGACCTTTTTGTCGTGCTCTCCGGCAAGGGTGAGGGCTGGTTCGAGCGCCCCCAGTCCTTGGTATGGCACAAGGGTGAGAGCGTCCACCTCGAAATCAGACCCTGGTGTAAGCCACGCCTGCGCATAACCAGACATGGTGGAGTCGATATCGCCTCTTTTTGCATCGCCGACGGTGAAGATACCCCTGGTTCTCAGCTCGCCCAGAAGAACAGCCAACTGTCGCATTCCCGCTACACCGAATCGTTCAAAGAAGGCCACCTGAGGTTTGGCCACCTTGCATCCACTGCTCTGCAGAACCGGCACAATAGCTCGAACGAAAGATTCCAGGCCCGACTCGCTATCGGGCAGGCCCCAGGCTTCCAGGACAGCAGGTTGCGGGTCGAGGCCCACACAGAGAGTGATCTGCGCGGCGGAAGAATGACTCGTCATCACGCTCTCTCGTCACGTCTGCGCTGATAATCCTGCAAGCTCGTCACTTCGGGATTCTCGGGTCGCTGCTCGAGTGAAGCGACTGCCGCTCCCACCTGCGCGATGGTCGTAAAGAGCGCTTTGTCCGCCGCAACAGTTGCCGTTCGGATTTCGTAGCCATCAGCCCTGGCGCTTCGGCCTCGTGGAGTGTTAATCACAACGTCGATTGCGTTCTCCTGAATCAGGTCGACGACGCTGGGGCCCTCTGCAGAATCTCCCACCTCGGTGTGCTTACGGACGACCTGTGAAGGAATCCCGTATCGCGCAAGGGTTTCTGCTGTTCCCTCGGTCGCGATGAGGTCGAACCCCAACTGGCTGAGACGAAGTACCGGAAGAATGACGCTCCTCTTGTCTCGATCGGCAACAGAAACAAACACGGTTCCGGAGCGAGGCAAGCCCCCGTAGGCAGCGTCTTGGCTTTTCGCGAAAGCTTTCGGGAAGGTGCTGTCAATTCCCATGACCTCACCGGTGGACCGCATTTCCGGGCCGAGAATTGAGTCGACAATGTCGCCAGAAGGAGTCCTAAAACGCTTGAACGGAAGCACAGCTTCTTTGACCGCAACCGGA
>JALQXU010000202.1 GCA_023263045.1 Pontimonas sp. | reverse complement strand
AAGTTTGCGCATGGAGCCAACATCACCGTTGGTGACATGCCAGGAATTATGGGGGTAAAGCCCCCGAGTGAAGACGATTCTTCAGAAATACAGCGCATAACTCTCGACGATGAGACTGACACCGTCGCGCCAGAGCACCTGGAATTTGGGGTAAAGAACGGTGTTTTCTGGGTCAAAGACCTCAAGACGGTCAACGGCACGGTCGTCGAAGAACCTGGCGCAAGGCCTCTCCAGTGCATTCCCTATGACACGTATTCGATTGTGCGGGGATCAACGGTAACGCTCGGCTCACTGGCTTTCACTCTCCACTAAGGCTGTCCCCAGCCGAGCCAGCCCTCTGTCTGTGGGCGGTCCCCAAAGCGAGAAATTCAGGGCCCCTCAACCCGTGGTCTACTGCGCCAGTGCAGACCCTGCAGGCACCCACTCCGCCGACCCCGCCGACTCCAGCTCCTGTGCCGTGGATTGCGGCTATCACACCCGTCGCGCTCGCTGTGGTGATGGCCGTCATCTTCAGGCAAGTTCTTGCCCTCATCATGGGTCTGGTCGGACCCGCGATGGTCTTGGGCAGTTGGTTCGAATCTCGTCGCCAAGCCTCCCGGTCACACGAGCGTGCAACAGAGGAGTATGCCAAGGCGCATGCCGAGTACCTCCGAGACGTGGAAGGCGTGCGATTCAGAGAGAAAACCGATGCTTTGGCGCTGCTGCCCTCGCTACTGGAAGCTGGGAGTCAGCCCCTCTGGCGACGGTCTGCTCTGACAGGGCTCGGCTGTCGAATCGGGCTGGGTTTCGCTGAGTTTCCCGAGGGTCATCCGCTCTGGGGTCATCCTGGTCTAGCCGGGGTGCCTCGTGTCCTCGACGTCACTCAGAACGTGGCGCTTGTCGGTGAGGAGTCGTGTTCGGGAGTGTGGAGAACACTCGCAGTAGGGTGGGCTCTCGCCCACGGCCTCACATTGAGAGCGGATGAGCACGGTGAGCTCCCAACACACGTCATCGGAGCAGCAGAGGCCCACTGGGTTGCCACCCTGGAGGACGTCCCTGAGCAGTGTCATGTCGTTGTGGTGTGTAATGGCAAGCCAACGGTGGAGGTGAAGAACTCCGGAGTGCCCTCGTTTTCCGTAATTCCTGATC
>JALQXU010000201.1 GCA_023263045.1 Pontimonas sp. | reverse complement strand
TTGTGATAAGATCTGTTGAATGGGTTGAAGGGCACTATCGTGTGCCTTTGTGATAGCGTCATGGAGGGCGGGGCAACGGGTGAGCGTATGTGATAATGTCTCGGGTTGTGTGCCACATAAGGGACATAAGTGGCATGCCGCTTTGCCCCACTGGACAAGACGCGTTTGGGTAGGGAGTTGATAGGTGATGGCACGATAATATGTGCGTGTGTTCCATGAGTTGAGCTTAGCCAAGGTCGCACCAAGGTGGCGGCGCCCCATATGTTTACGTAACAGGAACTGAGCTACGCGTGTGGGATTCTGCTCAGCTTGCGCGACAAGGCGCTGGCGCACACTTGCACTCCAGCGCTTTTGGAGGGATTTCGACCAAGGCGTATAGGAGGTAGGGTCAGGGATGGAGTACCCCTCACCGTGGATGATGGTGGTAGACCGAGTGCCAAGTTGGAGCCCAAAATGGAGAGGATCGGGCTGCATGGCATGGTCAGCCCTAGCCGCTGCAGCGCGGTCGGCCGCCTCATTGTAAGACTCCCCATGGTGGCTACGAGTGAAGAGGAAGCACGTGGCACCACCAGCAAGCTTGCGTGCTTGCAATATCAGGAGGATGCGTAATACAAGGTCATAACATGTGGATGCCTTTACGTATGGGGCAAAGTCGGTGTTGCGGTTCCAGCGGCATAGGAGGTGGATAGCGCTAAGAGAGTCGGTAGCTAGGAGCACCGAAGCGCTTCTCGGAACTTGGTAAAGGCCATGCAAGATGGCGCCAAGCTCAGCGCGTAAAGAAGAGGGGACACCAGCAATTGAGTAACTGAATGTCTGGTGGGTAGGGTTGGCGAACTCATCCGGAGGAGGGGAGGAGCTTGGTAGAATAGCGGCAGGACTCGCCCCCTGTAAGGACTCTAAGGGGGGTGAGAGGTCATGGGGTGACGCAGCAAGTGGATTAGCACAGGGTGGCATCACGATGTCAGGAAGCGCATCAAGAACGAGGTGTGGATGCCGGGGTGGCACCACGGGAGTGGGTTCAGGTGATGGCGAGGGTACGTGATTGTAGACATCGATCACAGATCTACGTACCAGTGCCGCATCCGGGAGTGGGCTATCAGGGGCCGACAGAGATGCATGGGTAGGTGTAACAAGAGGGGAGG
>JALQXU010000200.1 GCA_023263045.1 Pontimonas sp. | reverse complement strand
CGTGGAGATCAGACTCGACTTGCCCCAGAGCGAACGATTGGAGTACGCGGCGAGCACCGACAAGGAACGATTCCGCCTCGCCTCCACCTCCCCCACCAAGAGTGCAGCCGTCAAGGAGCTTCTCGCCCTCCACCCGGATGATCCTGCCCTCATCATCGGGACCTACCTCGAGCAGATTGAAGCCTTGGCCGAGGATTTGGACATCCCCATGATTACCGGGGACACCTCCGTGGCGGAGCGAGAAGAGCTCTATCAGGCCTTCCGCGAGGGCACTCTCACGCGTCTCGTGGTCTCGAAAGTCGCAAACTTTTCCATCGATCTGCCGGAGGCCTCGGTCGCTATCCAGGTATCGGGCTCCTTTGGATCGAGGCAGGAAGAAGCTCAACGGTTGGGTCGCATCCTTCGCCCCAAAGCCGATGGACGCCCCGCCGTTTTCTACACCTTGGTTGCGAGGGATACCGTCGACCAGGACTTTGCCCTCAATCGACAACGCTTCCTCGCCGAACAGGGCTATGGCTACACCATCATGGATGCGGCCGATGTGACTCAGAAAGTGCCAAAGATACTGTCAGACAACCTTCAGTAATTTCCCAGATAATGGGGACATGGCTGATGGACCTAAAATTCTTGTCGTCGATGACGAACCCAACATTCGGGATTTGCTCACGACCAGTCTGCGCTTCGCAGGCTTCATGGTGCGCGCGGTAGGGACCGGAGCGCAGACCATCTCGGCAGTGCTCGAAGAAGAGCCCGACCTCATCGTGTTGGACGTCATGTTGCCCGACATCAACGGCTTCGGAGTCACTAAGCGTCTTCGCTCCAGTGGCTACACCTGCCCGATCCTTTTCCTCACGGCAAAAGACTCCACTGAAGACAAAATCACGGGTCTGACCGTGGGTGGCGATGACTATGTCACCAAACCGTTCAGCCTCGACGAAATCGTCGCCCGCATCAAAGCCATCCTGCGTCGCACCCTGAATGAAGAAGATGACGCGCTCATCCGCGTGGGCGACTTGAGCATGGATCAGGACACCCACGAAGTCTTCTTGGGATCGATTCCGATCGATCTCTCCCCCACTGAGTTCAAGCTCCTCAGGTACTTGATGCTCAACCCCAACCGCGTGCTCTCGAAGGCTCAAATTC
>JALQXU010000001.1:306-32604 GCA_023263045.1 Pontimonas sp. | reverse complement strand
TGCAGGTCACACGGTCGTCATTGGCGACGAAAAGTACGCTCTTCACCTCCTTCCTTCAGGAATTTTGACCCCCGGTGTTGTCCCTGTCATCTCCAATGGGGTTGTCATCGATCCCGAGGTCCTCATGGAGGAACTCGACACACTCAGTGCTCGAGGAATTGATGTGTCGAAGCTGGTCATCAGTTCGCACGCCCACATCATCACCCAGTACCACCGGACCCTGGACAAGGTGACGGAGCGATTCCTCGGCAAGCGGCAAATTGGTACGACTGGCCGGGGCATTGGGCCCACCTATGCCGACAAAATCAATCGCGTCGGTATTCGCGTTCAGGACCTATTCGATGAGGGCATCCTTCGTCAAAAGGTGGAGGGTGCACTCGCCCAGAAGAACCACTTGCTAGTCAAGATCTATAACCGGCGTGCGATTGAGGTGGACGACGTCGTGAAGGACTTGCTCTCCTATGCGGAGAGACTGCGACCCATGGTCCAGGACACCGCACTGTTGCTGCACACTGCCTTGGAAGAGGGAAAGACCGTTCTTTTCGAGGGTGGACAGGCCACCATGCTCGATGTCGATCACGGAACCTACCCCTTTGTCACCTCCTCCAACGCGACCGCGGGGGGCGCAGCTACCGGAGCTGGCATCGCACCTTGGCGCCTCTCCACCGTGATTGGAATTGTGAAGGCGTATACGACTCGTGTGGGATCGGGACCGTTCCCCACCGAGCTCGATGACGAGTTCGGTGAGTTCTTGAGAAATAACGGGCACGAGTTTGGCACGACAACGGGCCGCCCACGACGGTGTGGTTGGTACGACGCTCCGATCGCTCGTTACAGTGCGCGAATTAATGGAGTCACCGATTTTGTTCTCACCAAACTCGATGTGTTGACAGGTCTCGAGAAAATTCCCGTCTGTGTCGCGTATGAGGTGGACGGCAAGCGTGTCGACGAAATTCCGTGGTCGCAGTCTGATTTCCACCACGCGAAGCCCATCTATGAATACTTGCCTGGCTGGAGTGAGGACATTTCCGCCGCCCGAGAATTTGACGATCTTCCCCAGAACGCCCGCGACTATGTTGAAGCCATTGAGGGCATGAGTGGCGCTCGCATCTCCGCTATTGGGGTGGGTCCCGCGAGAGACGCCATCATCACCCGGCACCCTTTACTGGACTAGCCCCCAGCCAGCTGGCTCGGTAGGGTCGCTCTATGGATTCGATTCCCCCTGAGCTCTCTCAGTTGCGCAAGAGCATCGACAACATCGACGCGGCTCTCATCCACCTTTTGGCGGAGCGCTTTCGCACGACTCAACAGGTGGGGCAACTGAAGGCCACGCTCTCGATGCCGCCGTCAGATCCGGCCAGAGAAGCAGCCCAAATTGAGAGGCTACGCAATCTCGCGAAAGAGGCGGACCTCGATCCGGAGTTCGCCGAAAAGTTCCTCGAGTTCATCTTGGCTGAGGTTATTCAGCATCATCAGGAGTTAGCTGCTGGCGAGGGGTAATTCCCGGTAGAGATTGCCCGCTACTTCGATCAGGCGCTCAATGAGGGCTTCATCTCTCTCGACAACGACGAACTTGGGGCCTGGCCAACCAGGCACCATTTCGCCGTTTCGCTTCTCACGAAGCATCCACCCGAACACACAGGCTCGAGCACCCGTGACATAGAGCTGCCACTGGACTTGGCGGTGGTAGTTGCCGGGAACCGCCCGCCACTCACCCCAGTCTCGGCCGGTGGTCTTAACCTCGGCAATGAGGTCATGATCGGGGGAGAGCCCATCAGGGGTTGCCATTTGCCACTTCAAATGGTCGGCATCTTTGGAAATGAGCCAATCGTTGGGTTCGAGCTCGAATTGAGTTGCAAGTTTCTCAATAAGAAAACCCTCCTGCTCACGACCAAAACGCATGTAATCGTTGTCGGGAATCGGTGTGGGGTTGCGGATCTGGTCCACGACTTCGCGAAAACCCTCCGGGGTGACGGCTTTAGAGACCGCGGTGGCAGTGACACCACTCGCTCTGACAGCTAACCACGCGTCGTAATCGGACGAAGAGACAAGAAATCGTGACGAATCAATCATGAGTTATTCCACCGTAGCGCTGTCCTGGGACAACGCGGGGCGCAGTGTGGCTATGCGGAATATCCCACGACGGGTCCGAGAACACGAGGCAGCGTGCCGCGGTGGAGAGCGTCGAGCTCCTCGAGTGTGAAGCTGAACTGGTCGGCAACATCAAGACCTTTAGCCGAGGCATCGGTGACACCGATTCGGGCGACCGGCACTCCCCGCCCCTCACACAGCCCGCGGAACTTGACGTCATCTTCGCGAGCCACGCTCACGACCATCCGGGCAACGGATTCCGAGAAAAGAGCTTCGGTGATGTCGATGTCGTGGGTCTCCATGACCTCAGACAGCCACACCCTCGCTCCTACTCCCCGACGAAGGACACCCTCCACCAGGGTCTGAATCAGCCCACCCGTGGAGACATCGTGCGCACTCGTGACCAGGCCGTCCCGAGCGGCCGCCACCATCAGTCCCGCCAAAGCTTTTTCTGCGCCCAGATGGGGTTGTGGCGGCATACCGCCCAGGTGATCATGGATAACCTGCGCCCACGCCGAGCCATCCAACTCTGCTTTGGTCGAGCCGAGGAGATACAGGTTTTCGCCATCGTCTTGCCAACCGCTTGGCAGTCGACGCTCGACCGTGTCGATGACTCCCATGACCGCGACGACCGGTGTGGGGTGAATGGGTGTCGTGCCGGTCTGGTTATAGAGGCTGACATTCCCTCCGGTGACCGGGATTCCTAGCTCCAAACAAGCATCGGCGAGACCGCGAACAGCCTCGGCAAACTGCCACATCACTTCGGGATCTTCCGGGCTACCAAAGTTCAGACAATCACTGACCGCTCGCGGATCAGCACCGGTTGCCGCGACGTTTCGATACGCCTCGGACAGAGCGAGTTGTGCACCTAGGTAGGGATCGAGGTAGCTGTAGCGCCCGTTGGCGTCGGTGGCGAGCGCGACACCGAGACCGGATTCTTCATCCACTCGAATCATGCCCGCGTCGTCCGGATAAGACAGAGCGGTGTTCCCCATGACGTAGCGGTCGTACTGGTTCGTAATCCACTCTGGGTTGGCGAGATTCGATGAGGCCAGCACCTGAGCGACGTGGTCTCGCAGTTCTTCTGCGCTTTCTGCTCGAGGCTTGTCTCGGACCGTGTCTGCTTGGACGCTATCAAGCCAGGAGGGGCGGTGGTAGGGCCGCTCATAGACCGGCGAATCAATAGCGACGGTCTTGGGATCAACATCAACGATGGTTTCGCCCTGCCAATGAATGATCAGGCGGCCGGTATCGGTGACCTCCCCCAACACGCTGGTTTCGACATCCCATTTCTCGGTGATAGCGAGGAACTCGTCGAGTTTGTCGGGTCGGACGATGGCCATCATGCGCTCTTGACTCTCCGACATCAGGATCTCCTCGGCGGTGAGAGTGTCATCGCGCAGGAGCACGTGGTCCAGCGTGACCTCCATGCCGCTGTTTCCATTGGCAGCGAGCTCCGAGGTCGCGCAACTAATTCCGGCAGCCCCCAAGTCTTGAATCCCTTCGACCACACCGTTGTGGAAGAGCTCGAGACAGCACTCGATCAAAACCTTCTCTGCGAAAGGGTCACCCACCTGAACGGAAGGTCGTTTTGTGGGACCACCCTCGTCGAAGGTTTCGCTTGCGAGAATTGATGCCCCGCCAATCCCATCGCCCCCGGTTCTCGCGCCAAAGAGGACAACCTTATTTCCTGCTCCCTGGGCACTCGCGAGGTGGAGGTCTTCGTGCCGCAAGACACCGACGGCGAGGGCGTTGACGAGTGGATTGTTCTGGTAGATCGGATCGAACCAGGTCTCTCCCCCAATATTCGGAAGCCCTAGGCAGTTTCCGTAGAAACTGATCCCGCTCACCACTCCCGGTGCGACGCGTTTTGTATCGGGGTGGTCGAGGGCTCCGAAGCGCAGGGCGTCCATAACCGCGACAGGTCTCGCGCCCATGGAGATGATGTCGCGAACAATTCCGCCCACACCGGTCGCCGCCCCCTGGAAGGGTTCGACAAAACTGGGATGGTTGTGGCTTTCGATTTTGAAAGTAACCGCCCAGCCTTCACCAATATCGACCACTCCGGCGTTTTCGCCCATGCCGACCATGAGATGAGCACGCATCTCCTCGGTGACTTTCTGCCCGAACTGGCGCAGGTGGACTTTCGAGGACTTATACGAGCAGTGTTCGCTCCACATCACCGAATACATCGCCAATTCGCCAGACGTGGGCCTGCGACCCAGTAGGCGACGTATTTCGTCGTATTCCTCTTTTTTGAGACCCAGTGCCTCAAAGGGCTGGTCCTTTTCCGGCGTTGACTCGGCGTGGGACACGGAATCGATGGACACTATGCACCACCCCACTCAGTCGGCGGGCCCAGCATGAGAAGAACACTGATCGCAAGGGCCATGCCCACGACGATGAGGACAAACGACCAGATGGGATGACGAAGGCCCAACCTCACCACCCGATCAATCCAGTGCTGGTCCCGGGGGTCTCCCGAATCCTCAAGACGCCATTCACCACGAAGCTTGTCGCGTCGCTCCAACCATCGATCGAAAGGCCAGGTCATCCACGGCGGGATAGCCGAGAGGACAGCCACCGTGATGGTGCCAAGACCCCACCGGAGGTTGATTCCCACCATCACGGCGGTGATGCAATAGGCGAGGAAGATGATGCCGTGACTGAGCCCGGCCGCGAAGAACAGGGGTCCTTCGTATGCGAAACCGTAACGGGCCACCATCGCGATGATGAGAAGAGTCCATGTCACCATTTCGGCAGCAGCCATCACCCGGTAGAGGGAGCCTGGAGTTCTGGTCACGCGCTCACAACCTGGGTGAGGACTGACTGGAACATCGCGAGGCCATCGGTGCCGGACTTCATCGCCTCATCGGTGTCGGGACCAAAGCCGGCTTCGACGGCGTGCTCGGGGTGTGGCATGAGACCCACAATCCGCCCCGTGTCGTTGCGCAAGCCAGCAATGTCGCCGGCGGAACCATTCGGATTCACTTCGAGATAGCGGAATGCGACCAAGTTCTCACCCTCGATGCGCTTCAGAGTGTCCTCATCAGCGATGAAACCGCCCTCACCGTTCTTCAGGGGAATCACAATCTCCTGGTTACTCTCATAGCCCGAGGTCCAGGCGGTTTCTGTGTTCTCTACACGGAGCTTTTGATCGCGACAGATGAAATCACCGTGGTCGTTACGAATCAGACCACCGGGGAGAAGCCCCGCCTCCACCAAGATTTGGAAGCCGTTGCAGATTCCCAGGATGGGGAGACCCTTTTTCGCCTCGGTCACCACCTCGGACATGATCGGCGAGTGCGCAGCGATTGCCCCACACCGGAGGTAGTCGCCATAGCTGAAACCCCCGGGGAGGATCAGAGCATCGACGCCTTCCAGGTCGTGGGTGCCGTGCCAGAGCGGGACGGGTGTTCCTCCCGCAAGCCGGACAGCGCGGAGTGCGTCGCGGTCATCCAGTGATCCAGGAAAGGTGACGACCCCGACTCTCATGCCGGGGAGTCCTCCACGCGAACATCAAGAACATCCTCAATAACACCGTTCGAGAGAAGGTCCTCCGCCATTTTCCTCGCATCCGCGAGGTGAGCCTCGGTGGCATCTCCTTCGATGTGGAGTTCGAAGCGCTTGCCGATGCGTACCTCGTGGAATCCGTCAATTCCACTGCGGTGGAAAGCCCCCAAGACTGCTTTACCGGCAGGGTCCAGGAGCTCTTTCTTGGGCATGACTTCAACGACAATGATGGCCATTAATCACGCTCCGAGGACTTGGCTCCGCACTACAACAGCAGGCCCAGTCTATCGAGCGCCTATCGCCTCCAGCGCGCCACGCGTAAGGGCGTCTTCGAGAGCGAAACGAGCCCAGTCCCTGTAACCATCTTGGCTTGGATGAAATCCGTCTTCTGCGAAAAATGTGTCGTGATAGCCAGGAGGTGGTGGCGACATCATGGCGAAGGGGAAGGACTCAATCATGGGCCGAATCGATCGCTCAATTGCTTGGGAGTGAGCGTAAATGATCGACCGCAGAGGCTGAGGCAGGGTGGGGAAGAGATAGAAGGCAGGAAGCGAGGAGAAGATGATGACCGCATCGGGGTGGCCGTCGTGCAGCGCAGCCAGGAGTCTCTCGAATCGCCTGATCGTGGCTCCCAGGGGCTTCAAGTCTTTCGCGTCGTTCGCTCCTAAGGACACCAGAACAACGTCCGCAGGACTGTCGAGTGCGGGAGCGAGAAAACGACGCAGAATGTCCTTGGACGTGGCACCGCTTTCACCGATGGAACGCCATGACACCCCACGCTGAGTTTTCTCATGGAGTGCGAGAGAGAACTGCGGCACCAGACCGTGCAGTGGGTCTCGGACACCGACACCAGCAATGGTGGAATCCCCCAGTCCCACAATCTTGAGCGGTGAAGGACCGGGTTCCTCGCCTTCCCACGGCTCGGGAGCGTGAGGAAGTTTGGGGACCTGCTTGCGAACCCATTTACCTTGCGCGTAGAGCAGAGGAACGATTCCTACTGCAACAGGCCACGCCGCCCGGTGCACCAGGGTCGGTGGCTCCAGTTCGTGCGAGGGTGCTGCAATCGTCATCAGGGTTCAGTATGGAAAGGCTTCCCGGTAAGACGCTGAAAAAGCTCTCGGTAGCGGTTCATCGTGTGGGTAACTAAGTCCGCCGGCAACTCAGGCGGGCTTCCCGCCTGATCCCAATTGTCCGAAAGCCAGTTTCGAATGAGTTGCTTGTCAAAACTATCGAGACGATTTATTCCACCTCGGGAATATAACTCCCCATCCCAGTAGCGACTGCTATCCGAGGTCAAGACTTCATCGGCGATGGTGATTACACCGGTGTCTCGGTGGCGTCCAAACTCGAATTTTGTGTCCGCGAGGATCACACCGCGACTCTTCGCCACGGCACTCGCTCGGGAATAGAGACTCAGACTGAGTTCTCGCAGCGCAGTAGCATCATCGACTCCGATCAGGCCGGCCATGTCCTCGAAAGAGATGTTCTCATCGTGGTCACCCACTGCCGCCTTTGTCGCGGGAGTGAACAGAGGTTCAGGGAGCTCATCTCCTTCCGATAGACCACCCGGCAGCGCAATACCGCACACGCTGGAGGTTGCTTGGTATTCCTTCCAACCACTACCCGCCAAGTAGCCGCGGACTACACACTCCACCGGGAACATGTCCAGTGGTTCCACAACCATGGAGCGCTCTGCAACCTCAGCGGGAGGTTCTTCGTCTCGCAGGTGGTGGGGAACATCGGGGAATTGGGCAAACCACCACTTCGAGAGTGCCGTGAGAACGGCTCCTTTGCCGGGAATCTCGGGGCGCAAAATGTGATCGAAAGCGCTCACTCGATCGGTCGCAACAATCAGGAGCTTGTCGGCTTCTGAAACTCTAGATGCCGATTGTGGAATATAAAGTTCTCGGACCTTGCCCGAGTAGACCGGTTTCCACCCTGCAAGCTCGGTCATGACACCATGCGCAGGGCAATATCCCGGCGATAGTGAGAGCCTTCCAAGGAAATCTTGTCTAGTGCTCCATAGGCCGAGTCTCTGGCTGCGTCAAAAGAGGGTCCCGTCGCAATGATGCTCAGCACCCGACCGCCCGTGGCGAGAAGGTCTGACCCGTCCCACGCTGTTGCGGCGTGGGCGATAGTGACCTGCGAGTCTCCAGCGACAGTGTCTAGACCATGAATTTCTCGACCCGTGACGGGATTCTCGGGATATCCCTCGCTCGCCAACACTACTGTCAATGCGCACTGTTCGCTAAAGCGTGGCGGCTCCACACTCTCCAACACTTCGGTGGCGGCGGCATAGAGAAGTGGAGCTAGGGGTGATTCGAGACGGGCAAGGACGACTTGGGTTTCTGGATCACCAAAGCGGGCGTTGAATTCAATGACCTTGGTTCCCTCGTCGGTTACGATCAGCCCGCAGTAAAGAAGACCGATGAAAGGGGTTCCTCGACCAGCAAGTTCATCGATCACGGGTTGGGCGATCGTGGCGGTCACGGTGTCGACGAAGTTCGAATCGAGCCAGGGCAGCGGAGAGTAAGCACCCATGCCTCCGGTGTTGGGGCCCTCGTCGTCGTCATAGGCCCGCTTGTAATCCTGAGCCGGGCTGAGAGGAACAATGCGGCGCCCGTCACTCACAAAGAACAGAGACACCTCGGGGCCTTGGAGGAACTCCTCGACAAGCACTTCGCCGTGTTGGAGATAGAACGTGGCGTGCTCGATAGCGGCGTCGAGGTCCTCAGTGACCAGCACCCCTTTGCCCGCGGCCAGGCCATCCGCCTTGACGACGTAGGGAGTGCCGGATTGCTTGAGCGCATCCTTGAGTTCTTTCTGGGTAGAGACGGTCCAGGCTTTTCCGGTGGGAACGTTGGCAGCAGCCATGACGTCTTTGGCGAAAGCTTTCGACCCCTCGATGGCAGCTGCTTCTTTATCTGGACCGAAGACGGCGACCCCGGCTTTCCTGAGAGCATTTGCCACACCGGCAACAAGCGGAGCTTCGGGGCCGATGATGACGAGATCAACGTCAGAGGTCGCCGCGAACTCTGTCACGACCTTTGGATTCGACGGATTGAGCGCCACAATTTCGGCGTCGGCGGAGATTCCAGCGTTTCCGGGCGCTGCCAAAATCTCGTGTTTTTCGGGGTCACGACGGAGCGCCTGAATGATGGTGTGCTCCCTGGCACCCGCACCGAGGACCAAAATCTTCACGCGCTTACCCTACCCGCGCGACGTTGCTAGCGTGTTGTTCGTGGCGCCTCGACGGATACCGGACGACGCGGGCCGGGAGGCGGTCCAGCGCTGGCGGGACGGTAATCCCCAGCCTGACGACGAGGCGATGGCTGTCCGTTACACGCTCCAGCTTCTGCGACAGAAAGCCCCTGGCTCGAGTGTCGAGGTTCGGGTTCCCCCGTGGGGCGCGGTCCAAGCAATCGAGGGACCTTCTCACACCAGGGGTACACCACCCGCGGTAGTGGAAATGACGCCCGACGTGTGGCTGAGTGTGGCCACAGGGGCACGATTATTTGATGACGCCCTTGCCGAGGGTGCGATTCACGCATCGGGTGAGCGCTCGAATCTCACAGGATGGTTACCGCTTGGGGAGCTAGCCTGAGGCAATGCCCGGGAAGAGACCTGCAAGTCAGCAAAAGGTGTCGATTCGTCGTTCGCCTCGTCTTTCTGCGTTCGTGGTCGTTTTTGGCTTGGTGGGATTTGTCGGCACCCTAATCCTCACGAGTCTGTATGACGCAGACCCGTCCCTGGGCTTTGCCACCCTTTTTGCTTACTTCTCGCTCTATGGCATCACGGGTTCGATAGCGCTGGGGATTGTCCTGTGGCTGATTCTCGACCTGCGGTCGAAGAAAAAAGCGACCGACGCCGTCATGGCGCGAAACAACGCCCCAGGGGACTAGCTCGCCTGGTTGGTTTCCACCCAAGCGAGGTACTCATCGCTGACCGTGCCGGTGACGTACTCGCCGGTGAAGCAGCTCATGTCGAGTTCGGTGACGCCCGAGCCCTCGATGATGGCGTCTCTCATGTCCTCAACTTCTTGATAGATGAGGTGGTCCGCGCCAATCTCGAGAGCAATCTCGGGAATCGAGCGACCTGAGGCGACCAACTCACCCTTGTTGGGCATATTGATTCCATAGACGTGAGGGAACCGCACTGGTGGCGCTGCGGAGGTGAAGGTGACACTTTTTGCTCCTGCTTCCCGAGCCATTTCCACGATCTCTCGGGAGGTGGTTCCTCGAACAATGGAGTCATCCACGATGAGGACGTTCTTCCCGGCGAACTCGCTCGACATAGCGTTGAGTTTCTGTCGAACGCTCTTTGTGCGATGGGCTTGCCCCGGCATGATGAACGTTCGCCCTATGTATTTGTTCTTATAGAAGCCTTCCCGGTACTCAATGCCCAGCTTTCGTGCGACCTGCATGGCGGCCGGTCGAGCGGAATCGGGAATCGGCATGACCACATCGATGTCGTCGGTAGGCGCGTAACGAGCAATGGTGTCGGCGAGCTTGTCGCCCAAACGCAACCTGGCCTCGTAGACAGAGATGCCGTTCATGATCGAGTCTGGTCGAGCGAGGTACACATACTCGAAGGAGCAGGGCACTAGTCGAGGATTCTCGGCACACTGCTTCGAGTGCAGGGTTCCATCCCGAGAGATGAACACTGCTTCACCCGGTTCAATATCCCGGACAATCTCATACCCGGACGCTTCCAGCACGAGGGATTCGCTTGCGACAATCCATTCGTCCCCGACCAGCCCGGCTTGCCTCCGCCCCAGAATGAGGGGACGAATGCCGAAAGGGTCGCGGAAGGCGAGGACTCCGTGACCGGCAATGACTGCGATAGCCGCATAGGAGCCTTCCACGCGAGCGTGCACGGCTCTCACCGCCTCGAACGCGGTCTCCGGGGTAAACGACGTTCCAGAATCAGCGGACTGCAACTCGCTGGCCAACACATTGACGAGCATCTCCGTATCGGAGGTGGTGTTGAGGTGGCGACGATCACGATCCGCCAACTCCTGGGCTAGCTCACGGGTATTGGTGAGATTTCCGTTGTGGACGAGAACGATTCCATAGGGAGCGTTCACATAAAAAGGTTGGGCTTCCTGTTCCTTTTTCGCGTTGCCCCGCGTTGCGTAGCGGACGTGACCAAGACCGATGGTCCCCAGTAACGCGCGCATATCTCGGGTCCGATAGCCCTCGCGGACTTGACCCTTGGACTTATGGATATGGAGGGTGCTCTCGTCCGAGGTCGCGATACCGGTTGAATCCTGACCGCGGTGCTGCAAGAGAGCCAGAGCGTCATACACCTGTTGATTGACGGGTGACGACGAAACAATGCCCACGATCCCACACATTGACGGGGGTCATCTCCTCATCTTGCAGCCGATGATGAGGCAAGCCTATCGGGCAATCACGCGGTCAGTCGATACGGGTCTCGCCCCCCTCGGAAGCCCTGCGGCGCCTCGAGAATCGACGTCGAATCGCCGCCACAATTCCGCCACTAGCCAGCACTCCCGTGCCGATTCCCAGCCACACTCCAGCACCCAAAGGTTCTGGAATGACCACACTGGGTTCATCGACGCTCCGTGGTTCTCGGTCGATCACTCGAGGGAGCGATAACTCTGGTTCGGGTTCAACAGGGGAGGGAACCTCTGTCAGGGGTTCGGGGTCGGCATCGGCAGGTTCTGGGTTTGGAGCCTCAGATATGACGATGGGGACGTCGACTTCGGACACCGGAACTGAGCTCGACGAAGGAGGTGGCGAAGGGGAGGAGGACACCTCCACCGGGGCGGGAGGAGGCGGGGGAGTCGCCAGAACCGTCAGAGTCGCGGTAGAAGCGGAGGCCCTCGAGCTGGTGAGGACCCCACCCTCGTCTCGTTGGTCCTTCGACGACCAGGTCAGTGAATACTCTCCAGGCTCCAGGGTTGTGGGAGTGGTGAGGGACACACGCAGAGCGCTCCCCTCATCGTCTAGACGTTCCCACTCCACACCCTCAGGTAGCCCGGACACGGTGAGCGTCCGTGTGACCGGTGCCACCGGTTCTTGGTAAGGAGATTGGAAGGTGAGAGGCAGTGGCTCGGAAGCCTCCCCATCTGCAGTGACACTCCAGGAAGCGGGTTGCGCACACGATGCCAGGCTGTCCCACACCTGGCCGAAGAACCCCGCTTGGGTGGCAGCGAACGTTGTTGCGGCGCTTGCCGAGCAGGGGTCAGCATCCACGATGCCGACCGTGATTTCCATAGTGAAATCGGTCGCATCTCCGGGTGCTAGGTACAGAGTCGGAGAAGTATCTCCATCGACCAGCGGGGTGTACATCGAGGTGCTCCCAGCGAAGACGGGTGATCCGGCCTCACTGGTGACGTGGATGATGATGGTTGGGTGCGCCCCTGAGCTATCCGAGATGAGCAGGGTGGAAGATCCCGCTCCGCTGAAGACAGGGTCATAGCCCTGTGCCAGCTCAGCCACCCAATACAGCCGTCGATTGATTGCTGACTCGTCAGAGAGGGAGCGGTGCCGCTGAGAAAAGCGGGCCTGGTTTCCGCTGATGCTGATGGTGTTGTTGGTGTAAATCAGATTGTTGGGATTGGCGCTGAGGTAGCCAGGCGCCGTCCATGATGAGTCACCGCCCGGTGAAGGTGAAGCGGTTCCGGAGTCTGGAGAGAAATCGAGCCTGGCCTCGGTACCCATTGCGGTGGTCCATTCGATTCCCATCATTCCCAGTGAGGCGAAGGCTGCGCCCTGCCAGCCATAGAGCCCTGTGGTGAAATCTCGCTGTCGCCCACCACTGAGAACTCCATAGGAGTTGTCAATACCGCTGTATTCGATGCTTGCCGTTTGGGGCCCAGGCGCAGTGGCCTCTGATGCAGGTAGGGCTACTTGAGTGAGTCCGGCGCCCAACAGAACTATCCCCACCCACGAGGTGGTGGCAGAGAATACGGGTCGTCGGGGAGAGCTCTGGTGGGTCATCCTCGAAGGCTAAAAGTGTCGCGCACTCGGGCGTCAAAGTTTTCCACAAGCGCTAGAGAGCACTCCCATAGACTATGGGGGTGACAGAGCCCTCTCCCTATCAGTCAAGCGGAGTGGACACGTCTGCTGGGGACAAAGCGGTAGAGCTCATGAAATCCGCGGTCTTGGCCAGCCATTCGTCTCGAGTGATCGGCGGTGTTGGCGGCTTTGCCGGTCTGTATGACGCGTCATTTCTCTCGTCCTATCGCCATCCCATTCTTGCCACCTCCACTGATGGAGTGGGAACGAAAGTTGCGATCGCTCAGGCCATGGACGTCCATGACACCATCGGGTGGGACCTGGTTGGCATGGTGGTCGATGACATCGTGGTCGTGGGCGCAACTCCCTTATTCATGACCGATTACATTGCGTGTGGTCGTGTTGTCCCGGATCGGATTGCCGACATCGTTCGAGGGATTGCCGAGGCTGCATCGAGTTGCGGGGTCTCCCTCGTCGGTGGCGAGACTGCCGAACACCCAGGGCTTCTAGGTGTCGATGACTATGACGTTGCTGGCGCTGCAACGGGAGTCGTGGAGTCTGATGACATGCTCGACCCCAGCCGAGTGCAGGCAGGTGATGTGGTTATCGCGGTGGCCTCGAGTGGCCTGCACAGTAACGGCTTCTCCTTGGTGCGCAAGATTGTGGCTGATCAAGGCTGGGATCTTCACGCCACTAGGCCAGAGTTTTCCCGGGAATTAGGACTCGAGCTTCTCGAGCCCACGATGCTTTACACCTCAGCCATGTTGACGCTTCTCGATGCCCACCCCGGTGCGCTTCACATGTTGAGCCATGTCACTGGCGGAGGGCTCGCCCAGAATCTTTCTCGTGTTCTTCCTCCGGGAATGGCCGTCGATATCGATCGATCCACGTGGACACCGCCTGCTGTCATGCAGGTCTTGGCCGAGGCCGGAGGCTTCGATCTTGCTCATGTGGAAGACACCTGGAACATGGGAGTGGGCATGGTGGCACTAGTCGATAGCCAGAATGCCCCTGCGGTGATCCAGTCACTGCAGGAGTCGGGTCATCGCGCCTGGCAGGTGGGTGCTGTGGAGAAGGCCGGAGCCACCGCTACAGAGGGCAGTGTCACGAGCGCTAAAGGTGTTGAGGGCGGAGCTGTCCGACTCGTCGGAACCTACGCGGACTCCTCGTCGGCGTCGTCGTAGTCCGCCCATTTGTCTTCGTACTGATCGTCATTCTGGGAGGAAGCGAGCTCCTTCTCCAGCTGAGACAGGTCGGTATCGGGCGAGTAATACTTCAGTTCACGCGCCACTTTGGTGTGCTTTGCTTTTTGCCGACCGCGACCCATGGGTCACCCCTTTGCTTCTTTCGACGAGGGCACCACGCCCAGAAAAATCCGACTCAGGGCGAGAGATTGCACGGAGTTTATCACGCAGAGCTTTGTGGCTTCGGGACTCAGAGGAGAGCCTGAACACCGGCAAATCCTGCAGCACAGGCGAGAATTCCCAGCACCACGTGAGCAGTGAGAGGCATGATCACCCTGATGGTGAGCTTCTCGGTTGTGCTGGGGGTCATGACGAGCGCCAGTGTGGAAAACGTCGTCAGAGCACCGGCTAAACCAACCATCAGCGGATAGGTCCACACCGTCTCGGGAAGTGCTGCCACCACCCCTATTCCCGCTGAACCCGTCACGTTGACAATCCCCAGCGACCACCACGGTGCGCTCGGGAGTTGTTGGCCAATCCACCATCGAAGCAGAGCCCCGAGAGCTCCCAGGGATACCGTGGCGAGAAGGGTGAGGGGTGTCATGTCGTCGCCTTCTTCCCAGAAGCGCGACCGAGCCAACGTCCCGCCAGAACCATCACGACACCCATGACGAGGGTGAGGACGAGGTAGCCGATGCCGATCACTCCCCACTCAGAGGTTGTGATGAGCGCAATGGCCGAGAAGGTCGTGTAGGAGCCGAGGAACCCCACCGTCACACCCTGGTACACCCATGGAGCAAACTCGGGTAAGCCTCGACTGGCGACAAAAGCCAAGCCAAAGGCGCCGAGAGCATTGACCACGAAGGTGGCGAGGAGCTCCCCCCAATGCAGGTGCTCCGTGGCTTCGAGTGCTCCCACTCGGGCAAGAGTTCCTACAGCCCCGCCGATGGCGACCGCAAGCCCCTCTCGAAAACGCACACGTGAAGGCTACTCTCTGCTCAGAAATAGACTGAGCCCATGGCCTCCCCCTCCCGTCGTGTGCGTCGCGGGTGGGGCTGGGCGGCTGGCATCCTGCTCGTTGTCGTGGCCCTCGTGGTGTCCTGGATCGTGGTGCCGATTCTGACAAGCTCCCCTGCAGGGTCGTCTGGTCAGGCCCTCGATGTCGAGGGGTTTCCTATGACGGTGACCGCCACCGGGGATGATGGTCGAGAGCGAACCTTGAGGGCTGTTTTCGCTTCCGGTGAGAATAGAGACCTGTCGGCTCTCGTGGCGGGTGACCGGATCGTTGTGTCAGGTTCTGGTTATGACCCTTCCACCGGAATCTATGTGGCTGTGTGCAAAGTTCCCGATACTCCTGATCAGCGACCCGGGCCGTGCTTGGGCGGAGTGCCGGGAACTGAGGAAGACGGTGACATCAACGAGGGCGCGATCGAATACGCAGTCTCCAATTGGATCAATGATGACTGGGCCTGGCGTTTGTTTGGGGCACGGAGTTTTGATGACCGACAAGCGGGAGAGTTCACGGCATACATTGAGATTCCCTCGAGCGCCGATGACAACGTGGACTGCACACAGGTGCGCTGCGGGCTGTACACCCGAAATGATCACACGGCGCTTGAGAACCGAGTTCAGGACCTTTACTTGCCGGTGGCGTTTGACGAATAGTCGGGAACTCTGAAGACCCGAATGGATCGTTGAGCGAGTGGGCCGATCGCGAGAGCGAACACCACGGTTCCGACACCGAAGCTTCCGCCGAGGATCCACCCAATGGCCAGGACGGTGACTTCGACCACTGTTCGCACCGCCCACATGGGGTAACCGAAGCGTGCATTGAAGCCCACCATGAGACCGTCCCTCGGACCGGGACCAAACCGCGCACCGATATACAGTCCGCTCGCGATCCCCATCATCAGAAGGCCTGATGCATAAAGGAATATCCGCTGAAGAAGGGTCTCGGGTGTGTCGACGAGCGCTAGACCGACTTCCATCGAAGGTCCCACAAGAAAAGCGTTCAGCACCGTTCCGATTCCTGGCTTCTGGCGTAGCGGAATCCAGATGAGGAGCACGACAAGACCGCTCACCACAATGACCCAGCCAAAGCCAAACCCCCAGGTCACGTGGAATCCTTCAGCGAAGACAGTCCACGGGTCGACTCCGAAACTCGCGCGCAACATCATGGCGGCAGAGAACCCGAAAAGGAAGAGTCCGGACAGGAGTTGACTCCACCGTCTGACGTAGTGGAGTCCCCGGTGCACGCGCTTACTCTACGCCGGGCCCGGAAGATTGTGCTCGCCTTGAGCGGTGGGCGAGTGCTACTCTCATAGACGGAACAAGAGAACGCCATCGACGGCGAACCTCGTGGGCCATCGCCTCACAATCGTGAGAGCGGCCGCATGTGTAGACGAAACAGCCCCGGTCTGGCTAGTGGTGATCAGGGCCTGGTGTCACGTACGACACCTCTTCTCCCCATTGATCACAAAGAAAGCTGACTGTATTCATGCCCTCGCCGAAGAAGGCGCCATCATGGCGCCCACCCAAGAAACGCACGTCCTTCCAGGATCAGAAAAAGCGCAGACCGAAGAGTCACGCCTCCCCCGATCAGTCCCAGTCAGGGCGCCGTCGGAAGCCCTCGGCAAAATCAGACTTTTCGGAAAACCGAGACGGCGGGTCAACTCGTTCGACTAAGCGCCCGTCGATTCCACAGCACAAGCGCCGGGCTGCCTCCGAGGAGCGCCGAGCACCCCGACACAGCGATGTCCGAACCCCCCGTGGTGGCGGAAACCAGCGCGGTCCCAGGAGGGATTCGCAGCGTAAGCCGGTACCCGTCGTTGCGCACCAGCGACTGGAAGCAACACCTGTCGCGTCCGACGCGGGAGAGGGTCTCGAGTTCGGTGACTTGGGTCTGGGAGAGCGCATCTCGGAGGCTATTCGTGCTCAAGGAGCAATAACTCCGTTTGCGTTGCAGGCTGTCACCATTCCTGTCGCCCTGACCGGTCGCCATGTCTTGGGGCGTGGTCGAACGGGTTCTGGGAAGACCATTGCGTTTAGCGCACCGCTGGTCGAGCGCCTGTTGAGACTCTCCAAGAAAGGTGTGAAGCGTGCTGTAGGACGAGCTCCCCGTGCTCTGATTCTTGCTCCCACCAGGGAGCTTGCCCTGCAAATCGATCGGACGGTCCAGCCGATTGCTAGGAGCGTAGGACTGTTCACCACGCAGGTGTATGGCGGGGTTCCTCTGGGCCGACAAATTGGCGCCCTGGAGCGCGGTGTTGACATTGTGATCGGGACCCCAGGTCGGATCGAAGATTTGATGGCTAGGGGAAAGCTTGACGTCTCGGAGGTCGTCATTTCCGTGATTGATGAAGCGGACCATATGTCGGAGCTGGGCTTCATCGAGCCTGTGGGGCGGATTCTTCGAGCGACCTCACCGCAGGGTCAACGTTTGCTGTTCTCTGCGACTCTCGATGCCGGTGTTGCAAACATTGTGGCGGAGTTTCTTCCGAACCCCGCGGTCTTTGAGGTCGAGGGTGAGAACCAGGAGTCCTCGAGTATCGATCACCGAGTATGGGTCGTCGACCAGCGTCAGAAACGAGACCTTGTTCTGGAGCTTGCCCAGGGCCCTGGCAAAGTGCTGATGTTCACGAGGACCAGAGCGTTCGCGGAGGACCTCTCGGACTATCTCGATGACAATGGAATACCGGCTGTCAGTCTTCATGGTGACCTCAACCAAGCTCGGCGAACCAGAAACCTCGAGAAGCTCACTTCGGGTCGGGTGAACGTTCTCGTGGCCACGGATGTTGCTGCTCGTGGAATCCACGTTGATGACATTGACACCGTGGTCCAAGTGGATCAGCCCGATGATTTCAAATCGTATGTTCATCGTGCTGGTCGCACGGGTCGAGCGGGAAGAGAGGGCCGAGTCGTGACGTTGACCACTCGGTCTCGATCACGCCGGCTCGTAGAGCTCTTGGAGCAGGCTGGGATCTCGTGTGAGCTCGAAGAGAAGAGCGCGAAGCCTCAGCCTGTGCTCCTACCCGCCTAGAGGGCCAGTAGTGCACTGGCGGTCAACGCCAGTGCGAGGCCTGCCCACTGGATCGGAGCGATGCGCTCTTTGAGCACAACGTTGGCCAGAAGGATTGTGCCGGCAGGGTAGAGCGCGATGAGTACGGAGACAACAGACAGCGCTCCCGATCGAAGACCATAGATCACGGCAACGTTGGCCAGAACATCCAAGACTCCGGCAATCACGATCATCGTCCAAACCGTCCGTATTTGGACGAGCCCAGGTAGTCGAGGAGTCTGTGCCCGTGCGACCCGTGAGAGGACGAGGACCGCGGTGGCGAGGATGAGAGCGGTGGAGGACACCATTCTGTTGGCGAGCAAAGGGATGAGTCCGGAATCTGCCGGCGAGAGGTCAATCAGAATGACAGTGAAACCGATGAAAGTTCCAGAACCCGCTGCCATCAGGAGGCCAATAGGCCGAGGGCGGACCGCTCCTTGTTCGGGAACAAAGCCGACCAAGATGATGGCAATCAGAGCGAGACCGATTGCGACGGTGAAAGACCAGCCACCGCCTTCTCCCATCGATAGTCCAACGCTGACGGGGACGATTGCAGAGATAAAAGCAGTCGCGGGCGACAGGATGCTCATGGGCCCGATGGCCAAACTGCCGTACAGAAGTCCAATTCCAATTGCTCCCGCAAGACCGGATGCCGCACCATAAAACCACGCGTCGTAGCTCGAGACCGCCTGCACAAAGGGTGAGGTCAGCGCAAGCCCGATGAGACCGACGAGGGCGACACCGAGAGTGGTGAGGATGGTCGAGGATCGTCGTGAGGCAAGTCCGCCGTAAAAATCGGCACCCCCGTAGGCCAATGCCCCAATGAGGCCGAGTGCAACGGTCAGCACGGAGAAGCTTTCATCGTCGTAACAGTATTACCTTCCGTGGGAATGTTCAGACCATTCGGGAATACCCTGTAAGGATTCCCGGTTGGGGTCTCTAGGAGGAAAACTCGTGTCACTTGTGTACGGAAACATCACCGAAGCGTTCGGTAACACTCCACTCGTTCGTTTGAATCGGGTGACGGAGGGAGCGGGCGCGACAGTGCTCGCCAAGCTCGAGTTCTATAACCCCTCCTCATCGGTGAAAGATCGTCTCGCCATCGCCGTGGTCGATGCGGCTGAAGCGTCGGGGGAGTTGCAGCCGGGCGGAACAATCGTGGAAGCCACCAGTGGCAATACCGGTATTGCTCTGGCCATGGTGGCAGCCGCCAGGGGCTACAAAGCGGTCTTGGCGATGCCAGAGACCATGAGTAGCGAGCGACGGATGCTCCTGCGGGCCTATGGTGCAACCCTCGTTCTCACACCCGGGGCTGAGGGAATGACTGGTGCGGTCAATAAAGCCATCGAGATCGCTGCCGAGATACCCGGGGCTGTGTTGGCCAGGCAGTTCGAAAACCCCGCCAACCCCGAGATTCACCGGAAGACCACTGCGGAGGAGATTTGGCGGGACACCGACGGTGCCGTCGACGTCTTCGTCGCCGGTGTCGGAACTGGAGGAACCTTGACGGGGACTGGCCAGGTCTTGAAGGAGCGCAAGCCCGGACTGCGCGTTGTCGGTGTGGAGCCCCTCGAGTCTCCTCTTCTCAATGGAGGTGAGGCTGGACCCCACAAGATTCAGGGAATTGGTGCGAACTTTGTTCCGGCCATCTTGGACCGTGAGGTCTTCGACGAGGTCATTGATGTCACGAGTCAGCAGGCTGTCGACATGGCGCGGCGCCTGGGCGCCGAGGAGGGAATCCTGGGCGGTATTTCTTCTGGTGCGACGGCTCACGCCGCGGTGGAGTTGGCACAGCGACCAGAGCTCGCTGGCTCGACTATCGTCGTGATTCTGGCAAGCTTTGGAGAGCGCTACCTCTCTACCGTTCTCTACGAGGGTCTCGATACCTAACATGACTCATTCCAGTCGCATGGGCGAGGATCTCGCCGCGGTGCGGGAACGTGATCCTGCCGCGCGCAACAACCTTGAAGTGTTCCTGACGTCCCCCGGTGTTCACGCGCTGTGGTGGCATCGGGTGGCGTCGTGGTTTTGGCGTTGGGAATGGTTCCTCATCGCGAGAATCCTCTCGAACATTGCGCGGACTTTCACAGGAATAGAGATTCATCCCGGTGCCACTCTGGGCCGTCGCCTCGTGATCGATCACGGAATGGGTGTCGTTATTGGCGAGACTGCGACGGTCGGTGATGACTGTTTGATTTATCACGGAGTGACCCTCGGCGGAAAGGTTGCCCAGGCGAGAGAGGAAAGCCAGGGGCGGCGCCACCCTTCCGTGGGTAATGGTGTCACGATTGGATCGGGAGCAACCCTGTTGGGCCCGATAACTGTGGGCGATGGAGCAACTATTGGGGCGAAGGCCGTGGTGCTGGATGACGTGCCAGCGGGTGCACTAGCGGTAGGAATCCCGGCGAAAATAAAGAAACCAGGGAAACGCCTCTAGGCTTTTTTCATGCTGAAGCAGGTGAGTCGCCTCACTCTGGGCCCCGTGGCCAGGGGTCTGTTTCGCGCCAAGATTGTGGGGCGAAAGAACGTGCCCCGCACCGGTCCAGTCATTTTGGCGAGTAACCACCTGTCCTTTATCGACAGCGTCATCATCACGTTGTTCGCGCCACGACCCGTTTCGTTTCTTGCAAAGGACAGTTACTTCACCGGCAAAGGCGTCAAGGGCTTCCTGTCGAGGACGTTCTTTCGGAGCATCGGTGCAATTCCGGTCACCCGAGGGGTGGGGCAAGCGGCACAGGATGCGCTAGATGCGGGCTTAGGCCTGCTTCATGAGGGTGAGGCTTTTGCGATATATCCGGAGGGAACGAGGTCCAGGGATGGTCGCCTCTATCGAGGCAAGACGGGGGTGGCCTGGCTTGCTCTGAATGCTGGCGTGCCTGTTGTTCCCGTTGCCCTCTCCGGCACAGACAAGGTCCAACCCATTGGGACGAAAGGTATCCGTCCCGCCAAGGTCACCATTCAGTTTGGGGAGCCTCTCGACCTTTCCCACCACGGTAAGGCTGACTCGGGTCGAGCACGGCGGCACGCTACCGACGAGGTGATGGACGCGATCGCTGCCATGTCGGGCCAGGAACGCGCCGATGGTTACAACGAACCACCGGCAACAACCTTCGTGGAGAAGGTCCGCAGGACCTTCCGATCTCGGAACGAGCTCTAGGCCTGTTTGGCGGCTTCCGCCGCCTGAGCTTCTTCGACCTGCTTGCGGACGTCATCCATGTCGAGTCCTTTGACCGCAGTAATGACTTCTTCTAGAGCGGGTGCGGGCAGGGCGCCGGGTTGTGAGAAAACCAGGATCCCGTCGCGGAACGCCATCAAGGTCGGGATGGAGCGAATATTCGCGGCTTGGGAGAGCGCAGGCTGCGCCTCCGTGTCGACCTTTCCAAACGTGACATCCGTGTGCTCGTTGCTGGCAGCTTCGAAGACGGGTGCAAAGGCAACACACGGTCCACACCAGCTCGCCCAGAAATCGACAAGGGTGATGCCGTCCGAGGTGACGGTCTTTTCAAAGTCTTCGTAGGTGAGATCAATCGTGGGCATGTATCGTCCTTTCGTCTGCTCCCACGATACCCCATGGGGTATATTTCCCAAACTCGTGTTCGCCGAGCGCTAACTGAGAGGGTTTGTTGTAGTAGAACATCAACAAAGAGGTGGCGATAGTTCCACCTGTCGATGGTGTTCGCACCCTATTCCGATGGAGGGTTTCAGGCTGCCGGCGTATCCTTTCTTCAGATTTCTCCGGAAACAACAAGGAGTGTGCGATGTCGGTCACTACCGAGACTTCACAGACAAGTGAGGTTTTTCCCGCCAGCGAAGAACTGTCCCTCGATACGGCTGCCCTTGGTGAATACCTGCTTGGTCGTTGGGCAGAGACCAGGCGGAAAGCCCGTGCGCTCTGTGAACGACCGGACATGTGGAAGATCGAGGGCCAACCGATTCCGGAGCACCGCGCGAGGGTCCTCGAACAGCTGGGCCTCCTCGTTGAAGGTGGCGGAGTGTTGTTGTCCTTTCCGGAGAGCGTGGGCGGAAAAGCGGACCCCGGTGGGAACATTGCCAACTTTGAACAGCTCGTTCTCGCCGATCCTTCCCTCCAAATCAAGTCAGGAGTTCAGTGGGGGCTCTTTGGTGCAGCTGTGATGCATCTCGGAACCGAGAAACACCACTTGAAGTACCTGCCCGGCATCATGTCCCTCGAGACCCCCGGATGTTTTGCCATGACCGAAACCGGCCACGGGTCCGATGTGGCGTCCATCGCGACGACGGCCACGTATGACGAGAAAACGGGCGACTTTGTGCTCCACACTCCTCACCGTGGAGCGTGGAAGGACTACATCGGCAATGCCGCACTCCATGGCAAAGCGGCGGTGGTGTTCGCCCAGCTCATTGTGGGCGGCGAAAACCACGGTGTTCACGCTCTCTACGTCCCGCTCCGAGACGACAACGGTTTCCTCCCGGGTATCGGCGGGGATGACGATGGACCCAAGGGAGGGCTGAACGGGATCGACAATGGTCGACTCCACTTCACCAACGTGCGCGTTCCTCGCGAGAACCTGCTCGATCGCTATGGCTCGGTCGACGAAAACGGTGTGTACTCGTCTCCGATTGAGAGTAGAGGTCGTCGATTCTTCATCATCCTCGGAACCCTCGTTCAGGGTCGTGTGTCTCTGGTGGGTGCAGCGGCAGTGGCATCCCAGTTGGCGATGACCATCGCCGTAAAGTACGCCGTGGTGCGTCGCCAGTTCCCCGTCCCCGGGACTAACACCGAACAGGTGCTGATGGATTATCAGCAGCACCAGCGCCGACTGCTTCCCCGTCTCGCCAACGCTTACGCCATGGTGTTTGCTCAGGACGAGTTGCTCGCGAGCTTCCACGACGTCTTTAGCGGAGCGCGTGACACCGAGGAAGAACGCCAGGATCTTGAGACTCTCGCTGCGGCACTCAAGCCCTACGCGACCTGGTCGGCTCTCGACATTATTCAGGCTGCCCGTGAGTCATGTGGTGGTCAGGGTTACCTCGCCGAGAACAGACTCTCCACGCTCCACGGGGACATGGATGTCTACGCCACCTTCGAAGGAGACAACACCGTCTTGCTTCAACTCGTGGCAAAGCGTCTGCTCGGTGACTATGCCAAGCAATTCAAGGGTGCCGATTTTGGAACGATGGCGGGATACCTGGCAGACCAGGTCGGCGATGCAGCGTTCAACCGGTCGGGTCTGCGTAGGCTCGCTCAGAACGTCGCTGACTTTGGCTCCACAGCCCGGTCAATCGGTTACGTGAGAAGCACCGCCTCCCAGCGACAGCTCCTCACCGATCGAGTACACAGCATGGTTGCTGAGATTGCCGATCACCTGAAACCCGCCAGCAAGCTTCCTCCGACAGAGGCAGCGGAGCTGATGAACAAGCACCAGAGCGCGCTGATTGACGCCGCGTGGGCACACGCAGAGCTCGTGGTGTGGGAAGCCCTCACGCACGCGGTGGATCGCATGGAAGAAGGTGCCAACAAACAGGTGATGCGATGGTTGCGTGACCTCCACGGTTTCACGTTGATCGAGAAGCATCGAGACTGGTACCTGATGAAGGGTCGCTTGAGCGCTCATCGCGCCGAGGCGATCACCGACTACATCAACCACAGGTTGCTTCCTCGTTTGCGACCGCACGCACTAGACCTTGTCGACAGTTTTGGTCTCGCCGAAGGACACATTCGGGCTCCGATTGCGACCGGTGAAGAGCACGCTCGCCAAGAAGAGGCTCGAGCCTACGAAAACGGTTTAGCGTAGGGACATGACTCCCTCGACCGGTTGGGCACTCGTGGGTGCTCAGTTCGGGTTGTTGGCCGCGCTCATCATCCTCCCCGCGGGGGATCTGTGGTCTCGAGGTGTGCTCTCCGCTGTTGCGGGAGGGATTCTGGTGATGATGGGCGTGGTTGTTGCCGCGCTTGCGGGAATGAGGTTGGGCCCGAATCTCACTCCTCTTCCCATCCCCAAAGCAGAGGGCGAACTCATCACCGGCGGCTTCTATCGACATGTTCGTCATCCGATCTACACCGGGGTGCTCCTGGCGGCTGCTGGGGTTGCCGTGTTCCAGGCCTCTCTCGCGCACATCATCGGATTTGTTCTCCTCTGGTTGGTTCTCACCGTGAAGGCTCTGGGGGAAGAGAGGATGCTCTCGGAAAAGCATGAGGGCTACACAGAGTACGCGGCCCGCACCGGACGATTCTTCCCTCGGTTAACCCGCTCGTAACACCGTGGGCTTACGATAAAAGTTGTCTAGCTAGGTGGACACGGCACGAGGAGGTGTGCGTGGCGAGGCGAAAGCTCAGTGATGTTTCGCATCCAGACCCACTCCTCACCGAGGATTTCTGGCTTCAGTTTGGTGACGACCCGCAGCCTCCTATGAGGCTCAAGATTCTCTATGTGACCTTTGGTGAGGTAGAAAACTCAGGTCCTGGGTCTTTCAACGTCGCGAGCGTATGCGATCGATTGGGCATCACCTATCCGATGGTTAATCACTATTTCGGTGGCCGTGACGGACTTCTCGCTGAAGGCGCGTACATGGTCTATCAGCGCTACATCCAGGGCACATGGGACGCGGTGACGGCGGCGCCACGTGATCCCGAGGCTCGATTGAAAGCGTGGATGAAGGGGCAATTATCGGGGACCTTGGCAATGGGTGGCTGGGGGCCGCTGTTGAATTACCCCCTGGCAGCCAGAGAGGTGACCGAGGTCATCCAGGCAAAGTTCCAAGCACATATGAACCGGCTATTTGAGCTCAACTTGGCGCGGGTCTCACGGCTGGCCATGGATGTCAGAGAGGGAACGGTCACGGACGTCGATTTCACAGACGGTGACTACCCTCGCGACCAATACCTCTACGATTCCCTGCTGCAGAGACTCATCCCGACGATTTCCTGGTCCACTTTCGGGATGTCCGTGTGGCTCGCGGGGCAACACACCCCAGCTCGCAACATTCGTGAGGTGAGTGACATCCTCGATGGCGTTATCGAAAACCACATACAACTCATGGTGGACATGGTTCGCAACAGCCCGGAATAACTAAATCAACTTTTATTACTCCTGGTAGCCTCACAGTGTGGATGCTCCTTCTGAAGATTCAAGTTTCGAAACATCCATGCTGATCGGATTCAGTATCGGACTTGGTTCACTGGCAATAGTTTTGGCTGGGGTAGCGGGGTATTTGCTTCTGCATAAGCAAGGGCTTTTCACCAAGCCTCGCTATCGCACACAACGAAACGAAATCGAGATTATTGAGGATTCCGTGAAGCCCTAACGCGCAGGGTTACCTGGTACGGTGGTTCTCGCTCACCCTTGGGGTAATCCCGAGGGAATCACTGACCGCAAGGGTGAAATTTCATGATTGTTGGAGTTCCCAAAGAGCCCATTTCTGGCGAGAACAGGGTCGCTGCGACCCCGGAGTCCGTCAAGCAGCTGATCGGCGCTGGACTCAAAGTCACTGTGCAAAAGGGAGCAGGTGTCGCTGCAGGATATCCCGACGAGTCCTACAAGCAGGCGGGCGCGACGATTGCCGCCACGCTCAACGTGGGCTCAGTCGATGTCCTCGCTCACGTTCGACCTCTCGCGCCAGCGATTATCAAGAAACTCAAGAAGAGCGCGATCACGATTGGGCTTGCCTCCCCCGCGTCAGAGACCGCGGCGGTGAAGGCTTTGCGCGACCAGAAGGTCACGTCGTTCGCTCTCGAATTGGTTCCTCGTATTTCCCGTGCCCAGTCGATGGATGCTTTGACATCTCAAGCACTTGTTGCCGGATATCGCTGCGTCCTCGAGGCAGCTATGCGTTTACCGAGGTTCTTCCCCCTGTACATGACGGCAGCAGGAACAGTTCCCCCAGCGACGGTGTTGGTTTTGGGTGCCGGTGTTGCCGGTCTGCAGGCCATTGCGACGGCGAAACGATTGGGTGCCAAGGTCAACGCCTACGATGTTAGATCCGCCTCGGCCGATGAGGTTCGCTCGATGGGAGGAACGTTCATCGAACTGGACTTGGACGTCGCAGCCGATGGTGCCGGAGGATACGCGAAAGAGCTTGCAGCGGACCGCGTGAAGCGTCAGCAAGAGTTGCTCACTCCGTATGTGACCGCAGCCGATGTCATCATCACGACTGCTGCGATTCCCGGTCGACCTGCTCCCCGCCTCATCACCTCGAAGATGATGAAAGACATGAAGCCCGGGTCGGTCATCATCGACCTCGCTGCCGAGACCGGTGGAAACGTTGAAGGATCAAAGCCAGGTGCCGACGTCGCAGTCAAGGTCGGTAAAGCGGGAGGAACCGTCACGCTGGTGGGAATGAAAGACGTCCCCTCCGCGATGGCGTATGACGCCTCCAGGCTGTACGCGAAGAACATTTCCAACCTCCTCGAGCTCATGGTGAAGGACAAGAAAGTTCAGCCTGATTTTGAGGACGAAGTCGTCGCCGGTGCGTGTCTCACCCACGCGGGAGAGATTCGCCACCAGCCCACAGCGGAAGCTCTCGCGCCGGCTAAGAGCGCAGGGAAAGGCAAGAAGTAATGGAAGAGATCAAGATTCTTACCTACTTTGTCCTGGCAGTCTTTGTCGGGTTCGAGGTGGTCTCCAAAGTGTCCAGCACGCTGCACACTCCTCTGATGTCTGGCGCCAACGCGATTCACGGCATCATCCTCGTCGGTTCGATCATCGTTGCTGGTCATGCCGATAACGCCTGGATGCTGGCGCTCGCTCTCCTTGCCGTCTTGATGGCAACGGTGAACTTGGTCGGTGGTTTTGTCGTCACCGACCGCATGTTGGAAATGTTCTCGGGTAAGAAGAAGACCCAGGAAGGACAAGCCTGATGAGTCTCATTACCCCTGAGGTCGAGGCACTCCTCTATCTCTTCGCCGCGGTTGCCTTCATCCTCGCGCTGAAAGGCCTCTCCTCGCCCAAGTCGGCTCGCCGGGGAAACATCATCGGTGCCGTCGGTGCCCTGGTGGGTGTCGTCACCGTTTTTATCGCGGAGGAGCTCAAGAACGTCGGCTGGATCCTGCTCGTGATTGGTATCGGAACCATCATCTCGATACCTGCTTCGCGCATGGTCAAAATGACCCAGATGCCCCAGCTGGTTGCGCTGTTCAACGGGGTGGGAGGTGGAGCAGCCGGAATTGTGGCACTGCTCGAACTCTTTGCTGCTGACACCTTTGGATTCTTGCTGGCCGTCGCGTTCACCATTTTCGTGGGTAGCGTTTCGTTCTCCGGTTCAGTCATCACCTTCTTGAAGCTTCAAGAAATCATGACCACGAGGCCGGTCCTGTTCAAGGGTCAGCAATACGTCATGGGTGTCCTCACGATTGCTGCTCTCACCGGTGCCGTGATTGTCATCATGGACAGCAACTTCGTGGTCGCAAGTTTGCTGATGGCTGTTGGCCTGGTGATGGGCGTCCTGCTCGTTCTCCCCGTGGGTGGAGCTGATGTCCCCATCGTTATCTCGTTGCTGAACGCTCTGACTGGTCTCGCGGTTGCGGCTTCCGGTCTTGTTTTGGACAACACTCTGCTCCTGGTTGCAGGAACCCTGGTGGGAGCGTCGGGAACCATCCTGACCAGAGCTATGGCCAGCGCCATGGGACGAAGCGTCAACAACATCATCTTTGGTGCATTCAAGGGTGGGTCAACTGCGGGGTCCACCGAGGTCTCGGATCGCCCTGTGAAGTCCGGTTCGGCTGAAGATGTTGCCATCCTTCTGGGTTACGCACAGCGAGTGATTGTCGTCCCCGGTTATGGTCTCGCGGTCGCGCAGGCTCAACACACCATGTATGAGCTGACGAAGGCGCTCGAAGAGAAGGGCATCGAAGTTGTGTTCGGTATCCACCCGGTCGCTGGTCGTATGCCAGGGCACATGAATGTGTTGCTCGCCGAAGCCAATGTCCCCTATGAGGTTCTGCAGGAAATGGACGAGGTCAATCCCCAGTTCAAGACTGCTGATGTCTGTCTCGTGGTGGGCGCCAACGACGTTGTCAACCCGGCCGCAAAGTCGACTCCCGGGTCTCCGATTTATGGAATGCCCATTCTTAACGCCGGTGACGCCCAACAGGTTGTCTTCCTGAAACGCTCCATGCGTCCAGGTTTCGCGGGTATCGAGAATGAGCTGCTCTATGAACCCAACACCACGTTGTTGTTCGGTGACGCGAAGGACTCTCTGACTAAAGTGCTGGGCGCCGTTAAGGCTCTCTAGGGGTTGCCTCGTGGCGATTTATGCGGTGGTGTACCACTACGCCGATAAGCCAGACCTGATTGCCGAGCATCGCCCTGCTCATCGCGAATACATTGCCACCCTCCTCGGTGACGGTGGTCTGATTGCGAGCGGACGAACCGAAGGCGGGAGTGAACCCAGTGCGCTACTGCTTTTTGAAGCCGACTCTGTGGCAGACGTCGAAGCAGTCTTGGACCCAGATCCGTTCTGGACTCAGGGTCTGATCGACAAGCGCGACATCCGAGAGTGGATTCTGTCGTCAGGATCCTTAGGGCTCGATAGTGAGCACTGACACCGGCTCGAGGCGAGCACTCGTCACGGGGGCGAGTTCCGGCATCGGAGCTGCGACGGTCCGACTTCTGACCCAGCGCGGCTGGTCCGTAATCGCGGTGGCCCGCAGGGCCGAGAGGCTGGAGAAGCTGCGGGAAGAAACCGGGTGCGAAGTTGTCGTCGCTGATGTCACCTCTGATGCTGATGTCAATGCATTGGCCGAATTCGTTGCGTCCTCGGGTGATATTTCGGCGCTCGTCAACAACGCCGGTGGAGCGGTGGGCATGGACTGGGTGGACCAGGCCGATGCTGAGGATTGGGCTCGAATGTATGAGGTCAATGTCTTAGGAGTTCAACGAGTGACGAAAGCCCTCTTGCCCTCGTTGCGCCGAGCCTCTGCTCAGCTGGGTGTTGCCGACATCGTGACCATCTCCTCGACCGCAGCATTCCTGAGTTATGAGGGCGGTGCGGGGTATACGGCGGCCAAAGCCGCTGTGCACTCCATGCTGGTGGGTCTGCGTCTGGAGCTCTCCGGTGAACCGTTGCGGGTGGTGGAGATAGCCCCGGGAATGGTGAAGACCGAGGAGTTCACGCTCAATCGTTTTGGCGGTGACGCTGCGAGAACGGAAGCACTCTACGAGGGAGTGGAGCATCCCCTGGTCGCAGAGGATGTAGCGGACGTGGTGCGCTATGCGCTTGAATCACCTCCCCACGTGAACCTGGATCTGATCCAAATGAAGCCGGTTGCCCAGGCGATGCAGCACAAGCTCCACCGGGGACCACTCAAGCCGAAGCTGTAAAGGGCTGGATTGGCCTCACCGCTAGAGTGAACAGGTGATTCGCCGTCTCGTCGAGATTTCGCGCCCTGTCCTGTGGGTCAACACCATCGGGACCACGGTCATCGGGATGTGGCTCGCGGGTGAGTTGTGGACCTGGGCGATTGTGCCGATTTTGATCTGGGTGACGTTCCCGTTCAATCTGCTGATCTATGGCATCAATGACATCTACGACCAGGACACCGACGCCGACAACGACCGCAAAGGTGGCTATGGCGGGGCAAAAATCAAGCCCCACGAGACGAAGATGATCGGCTGGGGAGTGATTCTCACGAACGTCCCCTTCCTGGTCTATTTCGCTCTGACTCTGCCTTGGGAAGCAGTTGCCTGGATGGCGCTCTACGCGTTTTCGTTTTGGCAGTACTCAGCGACACCGTTGCGTTTCAAAGGTCGGCCAATTCTCGATTCGATTTCAAACGCGGATTACGCTTTCCCGCTGGTGTTTGTTCCGTTTGCGCTCGGCGCCGAGCCACTCTGGGCAGCAGCCGTGGGATTGATGGCGTGGTCCATGGCCAAACACGTGTACGACGCGATCCAAGACATTGACGAGGATAGCGAGGCGGGTATTCGGACCACCGCTGTGGCGTTTGGCGTCCGAGGATCGCTGGTGTGGTCCGCCTTCTGGTGGACGGTGTCCACTGTTCTTTTTGCCCTCGTGAATCTTCCGGTCGCCATCGTGAATGCTGTGCTGGCGGGATGGCTGGTGATTGCCCAATGGCGCAAACCGACCATTGCTGATGCCCGCCGGCTGTATCGCTATTCGGTCGCGTTCCCCTACGTCGCCGGCGCGGTAGCGGGCGTGCAATTAGTGGTCGGCCTGGCCTGGGGTCTGTACTCGGCATCGTGAGCTCCCGCATCGTCGTCATTGGCGCAGGACTCGGTGGTCTTGCCACCTCGGCTCTCCTTGCCCGCGCCGGACACGAGGTCACCCTTATCGAAGGACAGGACTGGGTAGGGGGAAAGAGCCGGCGGATCGAAGTCGCGGGTCAACGAATCGATACCGGACCGTCTCTGGTGACATTCCCTGATGTCCTCGAGCAGGTCCTCAATACCTATGACGAAGTCGGGCCACCGGGGGACAAGGCGAGAGATATCGCCGGCATCACGCTGGAGCGCCTGCCTGAGGTGGGTCGTTACTACTTCAAAGATCAGCAGGCAAACCTTCCGGTCGAGCCGGACCATCCCTGGCACGATTCTTGGGCGCGCTTTGAGCAAGAGAACGGTCAATTGGGCCCAGCCATTACCCATCTGCTGACCACTGACCCCACCAGTCTCGGCATATTGGGGGCCGTTGTTCGCCTGCTCTCGCGTTACGGGAGCACGCTGACGACGCAGTCGTATTTGGATTCATTGACCTGGATGCCCCAGGACGTCAAAGATGTCGTCGCCATTCACACTCTGAATGCGGGTGTTGCGCCTGATCAAACACTTGCGCTGTATGCCAGCATGGCGGCGGTGATGGCGAGCGATGGTGTGTTCGTCCCGCGAGGTGGAGTGTATGAAATTGCCCGAGGTCTGGAAGCTCTCGCCCTTCACGCCGGGGTGACGATTCACACGAGTGAGCCGGTTGTCTCCGTGCGGAAAGGGCTGGTCACCACCGGTCGTGATACCTACACCGCGGATTACGTCGTGAGTGCCCTGGACGGTGGAATTCTTGAGGGATTACTTGGCAAGAAGCCTCCCGCTCCTGAGACACTCTCGTGCTCCGGTGTGGCAATCTTTGGCGTCCTCGACGAGGAACTACCTGAAGACATCGTGACTCACTCGGTGATGATGCCCGATGAGCCAGCAGCGCTCTTTGATGACTTGGGGAAGCGAGTCGTCCCTTCTCAAACGATGGCTTTTTTGAACTACTACCGCGCGAACACGATTTATCCGAATGACAAACCTGTCGCGGCGCTCCTCCTGACTGCTCCCCCCAATGGGATGTCGGCAACTCTCGAAGATGATTTTGTTCAGAGCGAGTCTCGACGGTTTTCCAACATGTTGGGTCTCGAGCGCGGCATCATCGAGCGGATGACGGATTACCGGATTCTCCATCCGGAGTACTTTGCGAGCTTCGGCGCGGTGGGTGGTGCCCTTTACGGAGCGCCTGCACCGTGGTGGCGCAGTGGCCCGTTCCACACACCGCCCTACAACTCCCCGCTTACCCCCTGGTTGTGGCGAGTGGGATCGAGTGTCCACCCGGGGGGCGGCATCCCCGCGGTTCTCGGCGGGGTCCTCATTGCAACTCGGAGAATGCTCCGGCGAATCCCTTAGCTGCAGGCGTCAAGATTGCTACGAGTTTTTGTCTCAAAGGTGTCAATGGTGGCTCCGACCGGCATCGATCCGGTGACCTTTCGATTTTCAGTCGAACGCTCTACCAACTGAGCTACAGAGCCTTGGTGGCAAAGAGCCTCTCGTGAGAGAGGCTCTTTCGCTACCGCGACCCTGACGGGACTTGAACCCGCGACCTCCGCCGTGACAGGGCGGCACGCTAACCAACTGCGCTACAGGGCCTTGCGTATTAAATTATGGGAGTGACCCCAACGGGATTCGAACCCGTGCTACCGCCGTGAAAGGGCGGCGTCCTAGGCCACTAAACGATGGGGCCGTTTCGTGAGCCGATGCACAGCAACAGGGTCCGAGTCTAGAGAGCCTGGCGAACTTATGCAAACCCCTAGAGTGATTCGCCACACCGCCAGAAACCCGGGGGGATAGGGCTCCAGTGGCTATCGTTAGTGACCGTGAGAGCCCGAACTTCACGCCGTTTTTGGCCTGCCATCGCAAGCCTGGGTGCTGCGGTGTTGGTGGTGACCCTCGGGCTGCCCGCGTCCTCACCGGCCTACGCTGACGAATACCCCACGTGGGAGGAAGTTCAAGAGGCGAGAAAAGACGTTGCGGCCGCCGAAGCAAAGGTCAAAGAGATCATGGCTTTGCTCGAGAGGCTCGAGGTGGAAGCTGCGCAAGCAGAAGAGGAAGCCGCCCGCCTCGGTGAGATTTACTACGAAGCTCTCTATGAATTAGACGAAGCAACATTCCAGCAGGCCCAGCTCCAATCGCAAGCCGATGCGGCCGCCGCTGTTGCTGAAGAGTCGAGGCTCAAGGCGGGACAGTTCGTCGCGGAACTTGCTCGAGTGGGTGGGGGTGACCTC
>JALQXU010000001.1:0-247 GCA_023263045.1 Pontimonas sp. | reverse complement strand
AGCTGCTCAGTCGCATTGGGTATGCGGCCAAAATCGCGGAGCAAACTGACGGAATTTATGCTCGAGCACTCTCTGACCAGAACGCCGCACAGGCATTGAGTGACCAGGCGGAAGTCGCGAGACAAATCAGGGAGGAACTCCAGCTCGTCGCCGAAGCAGCCTATGAGGAAGCTAACGCGGCGGCGATGCGGGCCTACTCAGCGGTCGAAGCGCAACTCGAGAACAGCGCTCGCCTCGAAGCCCAGCT
>JALQXU010000019.1 GCA_023263045.1 Pontimonas sp. | reverse complement strand
CCCAGAGCGTCTTCGGCCCCGAGAATGTCGGTCAATGCGGCGTAGCGCATCTCACCGTCAACCTCGTCCGAAATCAGACCCATCGCAATACCGGCAACAGGAGCCTTCAATGGGACACCAGCATTGAGCATCGACAGGGTCGAGGCACACACAGAACCCATCGAGGTCGAACCATTCGAGCCCAGAGCCTCCGACACCTGACGGATGGCGTAAGGGAAGTCCTCACGACTGGGCAGTACAGGAACGAGAGCCCGCTCCGCCAGGAATCCGTGACCAATTTCACGACGCTTCGGTGTTCCCACACGACCCGTTTCACCGGTCGAGTAGGGCGGGAAGTTGTAGTGGTGCATGTAGCGCTTCGAAGTCACCGGAGACAGTGAGTCAATCTGCTGTTCCATCTTCAACATGTTCAAAGTGGTGACACCCATGATTTGGGTCTCGCCGCGCTGGAACAGGGCCGAACCGTGAACTCGAGGGATGATGTCCACCTCGGCGTCGATGACACGCAGGTCTGATGTTCCTCGACCATCGATACGAACACCCTCAGCGAGGACTCGAGTCCGCATCACGCGCTTGGTCACCGACTTATAAGCGGCAGAAACCATGGAGTTTGCATCCTCTGGAAGCTCTCCCGATTCCACCTTGGCGGCAATCGCTTCTTTCACTCGAGACTTCAGCTCGTCATCCGCATTCTGTCTCTCCTGCTTGTCCGCGATCTGGTAGACCGTGGCGAGCTCCGCCGCTGCCAGTGAATCGACAGCAGAGAGAACCTCATCCGAATAGTCAGCGAAGACCGGGTAGTTCTCGATTTCCTTGGCAGACTGATCAGCAAGCTTCTGCTGAGCCTCGACCAATTGCTTCAAGAAAGGTTTCGCGGCTTCCAGACCGGCAGCCACCACATCCTCATCGGGCTTCGTGGCACCGCCTTGGATGAGCTCCCAGCTCACCTCTGTGGCCTCGGCTTCCACCATCATGATGGCGACATCCTCGTTGCCCTTTGCGTCGGTGACGACACGACCGGCAACAACAATGTCGAAGACTGCCTCAGACAACTGCGAGTGCTTCGGGAAGGCAACCCACTGGTCGCCGATCAGAGCCAAACGCACCGCAGCAATCGGTCCGCTGAATGGCAGCCCCGAGATCTGAGTCGACGCACTCGCGGCATTAATAGCCAGGGCGTCATAGAACTCGTCGGGTGCGATGGAGAGGACCGTGATCACAATCTGCACCTCGTTGCGCAAACCGTCGACGAACGAGGGGCGCAGCGGCCGGTCGATCAAACGGCAGACCAGGATCGCCTCGGTCGAGGGGCGACCCTCACGACGGAAAAACGATCCGGGAATCTTCCCCGCCGCGTAGGAACGCTCTTCGACGTCCACGGTCAGCGGGAAAAAGTCAAAACCCTCACGAGGGCTCTTCGATGCGCTCGTTGCCGAGAGCAGCATCGTGTCTTCATCCAGGTATGCAGCAACGGCACCCTGGGCTTGCTGGGCCAAGCGGCCCGTTTCAAAGCGCACTGTGCGCTTTCCGAACTTGCCATTATCCAAAACGGCTTCAGCGAACTTGATTTCTGGACCTTCCATTAAGGTCACATCTCCTTATTTTTCTTCGAACATGCCAGACCGAATGGTCGGGCATGGCGGCACGCCACGTCACAGGAGGGAAGGATGAGTACACCACGTACGTGGGGCCTGTTTCTGGCCAACAGTAGAAGTGCACTGTCCCTGGACAGTAGACCACCACCGGTGACCAGCTCCTGACCCACCTACTCCCGTAGAGAGCCTTATTCAGTTGTCCGGGATGAGATTCATCCTCGGCTTTAGGGTAGCGCGATTCTCCCCCAAAAGCGATACCCCGCGCGATCGGCGCGGGGTATCAGAGTCAAAGACTGGGTTATCGACGGAGACCGAGCTTCTCGATCAACGCGCGATAGCGCTCGATGTCGATCCGCTGGAGGTATCCGAGCAAGCGCCGACGGCGTCCCACCATCAGGAGGAGTCCACGACGCGAGTGGTGGTCGTGCTTGTGCTCCTTGAGGTGCTCGGTCAGCTCGTTGATGCGGTGGGACATCAGCGCAATCTGGACTTCGGGAGAGCCAGTGTCACCGGGATGGGTGGCGTAGGTCTCGATAATGCTTGCTTTGGTTTCTGGCGCAACAGCCATGTCAGCTCTCCTTCGTCTCGCTGCGCGGCGCCCCCTCCGGTGAGGGAGCTCTCTTTTCCGCGGCCGGTACACGGCACAGCCAGCTACTCTAGCTCATGTCGTCTTCTGCCAACACCAGTGGACCTAGTGGCCTTATTCCGCGCCCCTCCAGCCGTTACCAAGCTGTAATAAACCAGGGATTGACCTTGGATGTGGTTTCTTGCCACTCTAAGGACAAGTTACTCGCCGCTCAGATGCGCCGGAGGCCAAGCCCCGCCCTGGGCGGCGAGGTTCTTAATCAGACTCTTCTGGGTCAAGCTCAACGGGCGGTAGCGTAATAACCCCTGTAGGAAGAGTAAGGCCGCTGAGCCTCTCCGGTGACAGAACTCTCTCGAGCTCCGCCTCATCCATGAGTCCCTGCGCTATCACGAGCTCGCGCACCGTTCCCGCCCCTGCCAGCGCTTCGTAGGCTATTGCTGCCGCTTGGCTGTAGCCGATGTAGGGCGTCAGCGCTGTGACCACACCAACACTCGCCTCCACTTGCTGGTGGAGGCGCTCCTCATTCGCGGTGATGCCCTCCACGCAGTTCACCCGCAAGGTTTTGCAGGCGTTAGTGAGCCAGACCACGGATTGCAGAATCGATGAGGCGATGATGGGTTCAAAAGCGTTGAGCTGAAGCTGACCTGCCTCAGCAGCGGCCGTGACCGTCGCGTCGGAGCCAATGATGGCGAAAGCCACCTGGTTGACGACCTCCGGAATTACCGGGTTGACCTTCCCCGGCATGATTGAGGAGCCCGCTTGGCGTGCCGGTAACGTGATCTCCCCTAGGCCAGCTTGCGGCCCGCTGGAGAGCAGACGCAGGTCGTTACAAATTTTGGAGAGCTTCACGGCCGCACGCTTGAGTGTGCCGGAGAGCGTCATGAAGACCCCGGCGTCACTGGTGGCCTCAATCAAATCGGGAGCTGTTCGGATGTCGAGTCCGGTGAGCGTGGCCAGATGCTCACGGACAACTTCGGGATAGCGAGGATCTGCCGTAATTCCCGTGCCAATCGCTGTTGCCCCCAAATTGATCTCGCACAGGAACGGGATCGTTTCCTTGATGCGGTCATGGTCTTCTCGAAGGGTCGTCGCAAACCCGCCAAATTCTTGGCCGAGAGTCATCGGTACGGCGTCTTGGAGCTGCGTCCGTCCCACTTTGAGAATGGATTGAAACTCGAGGCCTTTCTGTGCAAAAGATTGAGCCAGTAGCTGGTGTTCCTCGAAGAGGCGCTGAACGCCCAACACCATCCCTAACTTGATGGCTGTGGGGTACACGTCATTCGTTGACTGTGAGCGATTGACATCGTCGATGGGGTGAAGGTACTCATACTGACCTTTCTGATGCCCCATCAACTCGAGTCCGCGATTGGCGATGATTTCGTTGGCACACATATTCGTTGAGGTGCCCGCACCGCCCTGAACCGCACCCAGGACAAATTGGTCGTGCAAAGCGCCCGACCACAGTTCTTCACACACCTGGTCGATGATGTCTGCTTTGTCTGCCGAAAGAGCTCCGATGTCTCTGTTCGCCCGGGCAGCCGCCTGCTTGACCCGCGCGATTCCTCGAATCAAGTCGGGATAGTTCGAAATGGCACGTCGTGTAATCGGGAAATTCACCAAGGCACGCGCTGTGTGGATACCCCAGTACGCATCCGCGGGAACCTCAAGCTCACCGAGGGAGTCCTTCTCAAGACGCATCGGAACGCCCCTTGCGTCCTCGCCGGGAGCCAAGCGATAGCGAGCCTCTCCATCGGGCCCCTCCTGCAGAGACGGCCCCGGACCGGTGGTGTGAACCACGCTGGCACCCCCTTTGGTGTCTCGGGGAATAACCCCCAACAAACTTGAGTTTAGGACTAGGTAGGTAAGCGCCTGGCAACATTAGGCTTAACACTCCCAGCGCAAGGAAAGAGGAATCGATGACCAACGACAACAAGAGCGTGGAATTCTATGGAGCAGCCTGGTGTGGGGACTGTGTTCGGGCTCAAGCTCTCCTCGAGCACTACGGTGTCGACTTCACGTATCACGACGTGGATGCCAGTGACGCAGACAAAGCCAAGGCAATCGAGCTCAGTGGTCGGCCCAACATCCCCGTTCTGCTCTTCCCCGACGGGTCAGTGCTCACTGAGCCCAGCAACCCAATTCTCAACAGCAAACTCTCTGAATTGGACATGATCTAGCCGCACTGTGGGTGCTCTGACCTAGGCTGTGCCCCATGCAGCGACTGGGCGATGCCTCGTGGGTCATCTCGGCAAGCGATCTTGCCGTTTTTGAGGCCTGCCCCTGGAGGCTTGCTCGGATAGCCGATGAAAAACTCGGCAAAGGCGTCACAGTGCCTGACATCGATGATCCCATGATGGATTTGGTTGCTCGTTTGGGACTTGAGCACGAGGCTCGACAACTCGAGCTCTTGGCATCCACGATGACAGTCGTTGAACTCTCCTACGAACCGGTTGATCCGAGTGATGCCGCCGCCTGGCGTGCCAACATTGACAAAGCGAGCGACGAGACGCTGGCTGCTCTCGCCTCCGACGCCGGCGCGCTTTTCCAGGCCACCTTGTATGAGCAGACCCTGCCTGATGCTCCGCTTCCCATTGGTTTTCAAGGATTTGCTGACTTCATTGTCTCGACAGGTGAGACTTGGGAAATTTGGGACTCCAAGCTTGCCAGGCGCGCCAAAGACCACGCCTTGATTCAGCTCGCCGCCTACTATGACCAGCTTGAGCGACGCGGGGTTCCACTCTCTCCATCAGTGCGCGTCATTCTCGGTGATGGCACCCACAGCATTCACGACGTGGAGGGACTCCTCGAGCCCTACCGGGAACAGCGGAGAGCGGTGATGGCCCTCATCGAGCACCGCGTGGTTGATCCCCAACCCCTGCCCTGGGGTGACGAGCTCTATCCTCCGTGTGGGACGAAGGGCTGCCCGGCGTGCAGCGAACAAATCCTGCTTCACGACGATCTGTTTCAAATTGCAGGTCTCCGAAAAGCCCAACGAAACAAAATACTGACTGGTGGATTTGAGACATTGGAACGATTCGCGACGGCGTCACGCGAAGAGGTGCGCCGAGCGATTCCAGGGATCGGCCTCGACACCCTGCACGGGCTGCACCTGCAGGCCTCCCTCCAAGTCGCTACCCGCAACAATCCGGACGGTCGTCCGGCTTGGGAGGTACTCTCCCGCGGAATGATCGAGAACCTCCCCGCTCCCAGCCCAGGAGACATCTTCTTCGATTTTGAAGGCGACCCCACCTATCAAGAACTCAGCGGGGATGGCAGCGCACTGGGCTCACTATCGAAGGGTGACGACTCGGTCTGGTTTGGGATTGAATACCTGTTTGGGCTGTGGGGCGAAAATCTGAACACCGAGGGTTCGGATAGTTCCTTTCTCCCGCTCTGGGCAGAAACCTTTGACGAGGAGAAAGCTGCAGTAGAGACCTTTCTCGCTCTACTCGAAAAAAGAGCCCAGGAGTACCCCGATTTCCACGTCTATCACTACGCGCCGTATGAAAGAACACGACTGAAAGCCATGGCTCAGCGCTACGGACTGGAATCGCCCATCTTCGACGCACTCATGACGACTCACCTTGTCGATCTTTACCCCGTGGTGATGAAAGGCATCAAGGTGGGTCTACCCAGCTATGGGCTAAAGGCCCTCGAAGCTCTCTATTTCGATCCGGACACCCGAACAGGAATTGCCGGTGGGGGCGAATCCGTGGTGGCGTTCTCTGACTATCAATTGGCAAGGTCTCAGGGCAACCTCGATGCAGCCCGCGAGCTCAAGGAGAGCATTCTGCACTACAACCGAATTGATTGCTTCTCCACCCAGGCCCTGCGAGATTGGCTCCTGAGCGTCGCCCTTGAGTCCTAAGAGTGTGGTCGTACTGACCAGCTCATCGCGCTCGAGAGAACTTCATCTGCCATACCAATCTCGAAGGTAGCCTCGAGAAACTCGCCAGCCAAGGCTCGAGGTAACCAGAGGCTGGCGTCAGCCCACATTCGATCGAAAGGAATCCCTGACACTGGCCACCATCTGGCATCGATTTCTTCACTCGCCCTTAGCTGCCCCTCCCAGCGTCTCGTTGTGAAGGCGTGGGAGCGCTGAGAGAGAGTGTCTCTTCCTGCAAAGGGATAGGAGATCCGAGCAAGCGGTTCAAGATCGTCCGGAGCGACAACCAGGCCAACTTCCTCTGCCACCTCTCGCACCGCGGTGTGGTGGGGTGACTCTCCTGGTTCTTGTTTACCGCCGGGCCCCACGATTTTTCCGACCCCTAGTCCGGTCAGCTTCTCGCCTAAGAGCACCTCGTCCCCAGTCTTGCCTTCCCGCAGGAGGTAGACGACAGAGACCTCAAACATGGCCCTCAGGTTATCTCGTGTCGGTGGTCGCTGAGATGGTCACACTATTCACGTCCAGGCCGGAGGGCCTATGAACCGCTTATTTGATGAATCCATACCGCCGTGTCCCCGTTGCCAGCAAACCACGGCACTTCCCATCGTGTATGGAGATGCAAGCACTGAAATGGTGACAGCCGCAAGGCTGGGACAGATTGTCCTCGGTGGCGTCGCCACCGAAGGTTACATGCCCGCGTGGATGTGCCCGTGTGGAACCCGTTACTAGGACTGACGCGCGTCCAATTCCGCTTCGAGCAGCGCAATGAGCGCAGCCACCTGCATGGTGCCCTCGACACCCACTTCGCTCTCCTGACCATCCAAAGCTCTCGCTGACAGGCCAGACTTCTGGTCGATGAGCTCTGCAATTCGCTGATCCACCGTCTGAGCCGCCACAATGCGCCAGGCGGTAACGGGAAGCTCCTGACCAATCCGATGCACGCGGTCAATAGCTTGGGTTTGCTCGGCGCTCGTCCATGACAGTTCTGCCAAAACAACGTTGGAGGCGGCCTGGAGATTCACCCCCACACCCGCAGCGAGAAGCGAACAGACGATTACCTGAACGTCATCATCATTGGTGAAAGCATCGATGGCGTCCTGGCGCGCGCTCGTGGATTGGTCCCCCCGAATCGAGGTTGTTTTCACACCCACCGACGCGAAATGTTTCTCAGCTTGATTGAGAACATCGATGTGCTTGGCGAAGAACACCACCTTGCCGACGTTTCTGGCCAGCTGGGCCGTGTAATCGGCGGCCATCACAGCCTTCGCCGACCCAATCTTTCGCACCAGGGTGAAGACGTTGTCCCCTGTTTCGTCTTGCTTGGTCTCCTCGATTTCTGAAGCACACACCAAGCGAACAAGATCGTGGTCAATCACGCTCCGATCAGCGTCACCCCGAGCGGCAATGACGCGGTCATAGCGCTCCAGCAGTCGCGAAATAAGGGCCTTCTCGGCTTCGAGAATGGAGCGGGCAGCCTCCGTGTCGAGCTCAATGGGGATATCAGCGATACGTCGTGCAGGAATGTCCTTCGCCACATCTTGCTTCCGCCTACGGACGATTCCCATGGAAATGACGGCTTTCCTGGCGGCCGGGAAGAACCCAGGATCCGCAGGGGTAAGACCCGTCTCCTCGAGCTTCGCCATCAGCTCGCCCAAGGGTTTCTTGTCATCAATCCAGCCCAGGTATTGCCAAATCATGCGGAAATCTTCGATTTGATTGATCAGAGGCGTTCCCGTCAGAGCAATCAGGAGCGGATGTTGGAGCCGCGCTCTAATGGTCCTCGCTACCGCCTGAACGTGCTTCGAGCGTTGCGATTCTTTGTTCTTGATGAAATGCGCCTCATCGACGACCATCCCTCGGAAATCAAACTTGGAGAGCCACCCCACGTGACGGTCGAGAATGTCGTAGTTCACAATGAAGACGTCACTGAAAGCGTTCAACTCGACACCGTCACCGTGCACGACAGTGGGACGACGTTTCGGCAACCACTGGTGTACTTCTCGAAGCCAGTTCGTCTTCACCACGTTGGGCACCACCACCAGAAGTGGGAAAGCTCCTGCCGTTTCAGCCGCGATCAGGGCCTGAGCGGTCTTGCCGAGACCTGGTTCATCAGCCAGCAAGAAACTTCGGTGACCGGCTCGCACGGACTCCACAAACTCAGACTGGTGGACCATCAGGTCCAATCCTCCGGGAGTCGAGAGGTTCGCTGCAGGAGGAAGCTCCATGGAGGCAACGCCACCGCCTGAGCCTTGCTCAAATGACCGGAAGAGTGGCTCAATGAGCTCCCAGTTGAGGAGGCGTCCCTCCACCGATCCTTGGGGCTTTTGGTAGGCCGCAAAATCCGGTGCCATGAAGGGGTTAGCCAATTGCGCTTGACGCACCGAGGCGGGCACCACTTGCTTGGCCACCTCAGGGCTCACCTGAGCAACCTCGTCGACGATGATCAAATCATCGGGAGCAAGCTCCTGACCCGATGCCACCAGGAAATCTCGTCGCAGCTTCTTTGCTGCCTCCGAGACCTTCGCCTCGGGTGCCAACAGCTGAATCAGACTCGTGTCTTTCGCCGCTGTCTTGGCCATAATCGAGGCCAAACCATCCAGCCGCTTGAGCGTCTCTTGACGCTCAGCTGCCGAAAGCGAAGCATCCTCTTTCGCTCGAGCACGCTCCTCGCGCACCAACAGCGCAGCGACCTGAAACTTCACCCGGTTTCCGGCAGTCACTTTCCCTCGACCTGCTGCAGACTCCACTTCCCGAACGGCTCTGGCCAGAATCGGGATGATGCCCTCATCATCGATGGGCTTTTTGCGTCCCCGCTTAGCGCCCTGAGGGCGTGAACGAGTGCGTGAGGGGCCTGCCGGGGCCATTCTTCTCCTTGAAACAACCTAGATATCGCGGGAAACGGCGACATAGTCGCCGCGACCACATGTTGTCTCGCCTGTGATGCGAGACCGACACAAACAATCAGACCTGAACGCGAACCGTGTCAGTGATTGCGGTGCTCCACCAGTGTAACGCCTAGGAAGCGGTGATGGGTACCCGCTGTGCAAAACGTGATTCAGCGGTTTTCCCCATGGAGCGCGCCATTCCCGCAAACACAATCCCGTGAAGCGGGGTCACGGCGAACCAGTAGAGGCGCCCACCCAGACCCTGTGGGAAGAACACCGCACGCTGGCTGAGGGCGCTCCGATTCTCTGAAACGGGCGTCACCGTGAATTCCAGCCACGCGAGCCCGGGTAGTTTCATTTCGGCTCGAAGCCTGAGAAAGGAGCCGCGCTCTATCTTCTCTACTCGCCAGAAATCAAGGGCGTCACCGACCATGAGCTTATTGGGGTCTCGGCGACCCCGACGAAGACCCACTCCCCCCACGAGCTTGTCCAAGAGACCGCGGGCGGCCCATGCGACGGGAAGGGAATACCAACCGTTGTCGCCCCCAATACTCTCGACGACGCCCCACAGATCTTCCGCTGGCGCCTCGACAGTGACCTCCCGTGAGTCGGTATAGACGGTGTGACCGGCCCACTCCGGGTCGCTGGGAAGCGGATCAGAGGGAGCACCAATAACCTCAGTGTTCCGCCACGACGTCTCAACCTCACCGGAGCGCATCCGTACTAGCGCTAATTCGACCGCACGGCGATAACCCGTAAGTCCTTCCGCAGGCGGCGGAATCACGGCATCAATGTCGTGATTCTTCATGACGGCATCGTGAAGAAGTGACTCAATGATCGGAACAGCAAGACTTCGAGGAATCGGGGTGACCAGGTTTACCCATTGAGAAGCAAGCCACGGCGTCAGAACAGGCAGAGCAAGAATAATCCGCTCCTTCAAACCCGCTTCCTTCGCATAACCGTTCATCAACTCGACATAGCGAAAAACGTCAGGGCCGCCGATATCAAGAGCGCGATTAATCTCCGCAGGTAGGGTCGCGGACTTCACCAAGTAGTGAAGTACATCTCGAATTGCAATCGGTTGAATGCGGTTGCGAACCCACTTTGGAGCGGGCATCGCGGGCAGGATTTCGGTGAGGTGACGAATCATCTCGAAGCTCGCCGAACCTGACCCAATGATGACCCCTGCCTGCAGGGCAACGGTTGGCACTCCCGACGCAAGCAGGATGTCTCCCACTTCTTTGCGGGAACCCAGGTGGCGAGAGAGCTTGCCCTCTGGATGCAAACCCCCGAGGTAGACAATTCTCGAAACACCCGCGGCAGAAGCTTCCTCGGACACGATGGTGGCAACCGTTCGCTCCACCTCTTCGAAATTTCCTGCACTGGACATCGAGTGAACGAGGTAATACAGAACATCAATCGAGTCGACTGCCCGCGCAACATCAGCGCGCACCTGAAGATCTCCCTGCACAATCTCGACATCGTCTCGCCACGGGACAGAGTCCAGGCGGTGAGGTTCTCGGGCTAGAACACGGACCGTGTGGCCTTCCTCCAGGAGTTTGGGGACGAGGCGGCCACCCACATATCCCGTGGCACCGGTGACCAAGACCTTCATGCGGACAGGGTATGACCCTGAACTGGGAAACACCAGTTGAGCGCTATACCGTGGCACTGTGGATATCAAGGCCCTCACCGAGTGGTTTGCCCTCCATCACCGACCTCTCCCGTGGCGTGAGAAGAGTTGTTCACCGTGGGGAGTCATGGTCTCTGAGGTCATGCTCCAGCAAACCCCTGTTGCCCGTGTGGAACCGGTGTGGTTCGAATGGATGAGCAGATGGCCCTCTCCCTCAGACCTGGCTCAGGCATCGAAGGCAGAAGTCGTGACTGCGTGGGGACGATTGGGATACCCACGGAGGGCCCTGCGGCTCCACGGCGCCGCAGTTCAGATTGTTGCCGACCATGAGGGCAAAGTTCCCCAAGATCTGGATGATTTGCTCTCTCTCCCCGGCATCGGGGACTACACAGCACGAGCTATTCGAACCTTTGCGTTTGGAATCCCCGAACCCGTTGTCGACACCAATGTTCGACGAGTCGTGGCTCGAGCACACAAGGGCAATGGCGAGGCGGGGCCGCCCCGCGTCAGATCAGACCGGGAGGAACTCTGGGGTATTTTGTCCGCCGAAGACGCCGACACACAAGTCCAGGGCGCGAAAGCCATCATGGAATTAGGCGCAACGATCTGCACAGCCCGAACACCCCGATGTGAGGAATGTCCCCTCGCCCCTGCGTGTGCGTGGCGAGCAGCTGGCTACCCCGAATACGTGGGAGCTAAAGCTCCCACCCAAGCACGCTTTGAGGGAAGCGATCGGCAAGTGAGGGGAATCATTCTTCGAGAATTACGCCACAGCGACACTCCTGTGCCCGAGGATTTCCTCGCGTCACTGTGGCCCGATCGCCAACAGTTTCAGCGAGCTCTGGATTCGTTGGTGTCCGACGGTCTCGCCATCAGGCAGTCGGAAGGAATTACGCTCCCGCGGTGAGAGCCTTATCCCGGCGAATAATCTCGCGCATTCCTTCAATCGCCACAGGAAGCAAATGTTCCACTTTGGAGGCATCCCATTCTGCGGGAGTCATTGGAGACTGATCGGGATGACCCATCACCATCATGAGGCCACTGGCTCGAACGCGAAGCACTGAGGCCACGATGTAGAGAGAGGCCGCTTCCATCTCCGAGCAAATAGCCCCTCCGCCCATCCAGGCGGTCCATCGTTCTGCAAGACGGCTTGCCACCGGCATCCGCTCAGGAGCGTGCTGACCGTAGAAAGAGTCCTTGGACTGTGACACTCCCACATGCACGGTCTTTCCCAGTCCCTTGGCAGCATCGGACAACGCCTGGGTGAGCCCCACATCCGCTACTGCCGGGAACTCGAGGGGAAGATAGTGGAGGCTAGTGCCCTCATCGCGAATAGCGGCTGACACAATCGCGATATCGCCTGGCTTGATGTGTTCCTGCATAGAGCCCGACGTACCGACTCGAACGAAAGTGTCTGATCCGATAGCGACGAGTTCCTCCATTGCGATAGCAGCCGAGGGCCCTCCGATTCCGGTGGAGGTCACGGACACCTTCTCGCCTTCGAGATAGCCCGTCCATGTTTCATATTCCCGGTGTGACGCAATCTTCTGTGGCTCGTCAAAGAATGAGGCGATCAGCTCACAACGCCCGGGGTCGCCCGGGAGGAACACGTAACGCCCCACATCACCCTCCGCGAGGGCAATGTGGTACTGACGAGGGTCTTCACGGTCCATCGACATGGGAACTCCTTCGTTTCTCTACTCGGCTGAGCGAGGAGCCTTGTAGGGGTCCTCCTCGCCAGCGTATTGTGCGGTTGCTTTCATGCGCTCGGTCTCAGCATCGCGTTGACGGGCTTCCTGCAGAAGATTCTCGATAGCGGCCGCATTCTCGGG
>JALQXU010000199.1 GCA_023263045.1 Pontimonas sp. | reverse complement strand
GACTGGCTAGGGCTTGCGCACAACAACATCCCCACTCCATGGGCGAGGGAACTGTGGGGCAGGAAACACGTTGCCGCGCTCTTTGGCTCGTCGCGTCCGCCCTATGCCGAGGGTGTCTTTGCCCACGATGACTACACGCTTCTCGCGACGGGGCCGCTGGAGCCTGGACACCGGAGTCAACTCTCCCTTATCGCCACTCGAGAGCTTGGCGGACTCGTCCCCCGCTATCGCCTCACCGCGTCCTCCGTTCTCTCGGCACTCCAGGACGGGCTCAGTCCCGAGGAGATTCCCGGACTTCTCTCGGAGGTATGTCTCAACACTGTTCCTCCCGGCATGCTCGCCCTCGTCGACGACGTCGCTCGCCGAGCGCATGAATTAGAAATTCACCCTCACGGTGATTCGACGATTCTTCGCGTTACACGCGAAGGGCTGAGTGAGGAACTCATCTCTGATCCGGGTCTTGTCGTGTTGGGGCTCAAGAGAGTCAGTGATTCTGAGCTCACCTGCTCCTGGTCCGCTGAGCGGGTTCACTCCACCCTGAGTGCGGCCGGCTATGTCGGTCTGATGGTGGACACCTCTGGCTCCCCCCGCACGCTTGAACCGGCAGTGGTTATGGACGATGCCAACGTGGGTGACGGGCTTGAAGCGGCTCTCGACCAGTTGGTGGCCGATGCCACAGAGGCTGCCAAGCGTGGTGTTCCAGCGGGGCTCTCGAGCATCATCGAGGTCGCAACAGAAACAAAAACACCTCTCGAGATTGTCGTGAGAATGCCCGATGACACCTCTCTCACGGTCGTCATGGAGCCCAAAGCCCTCAGCGCTGGCCGCTTACGAGGAGTGGAGCTTCGGCACCAGGTGGAAAAAACCCTCCCGGTCTCCCACATCACAAGGGTCCGAGCATGGTCGGAGGGTTCTGACTAAGCCACGCCCCGTAGACTGGCTGGTTATGAATCCCGACGGCCCGCTCATCGTTCAAAGCGATCGGACCGTCCTTCTCGAGGTGCACAACGCCCTGGCTGATGCGGCTCGTCACGCTCTCGCGGTGTTCGCCGAACTCGAGCGAGCTCCCGAACACATGCACACCTATCGGATCACCCGACTGGGGTTGTGGAATGCCAGGGCGGCCGGCCATTCGGCCGAAGAAA
>JALQXU010000198.1 GCA_023263045.1 Pontimonas sp. | reverse complement strand
CTAACCTCTACCCGCTAGCCCTCCTAGCATGCAAAAGTTTGGAGAGGTGAAGTGGAGGAAAGAGGGAGAGAGCCTGCGAGGAAGAGGGAAGGAAACGGGGGAGAGAAGGGAAAATCCAGTGATCTGCACCATGAGGCTGCAGAGTCCAATAACTGGATGCCAGCAGGGTTTGTTTATAAAGTGGCCTCCCTGTGCTCCACCATACAAATAGATTGAGTGATCTGCACCATGAGGCTGCAGAGTCCAATAAATGCAGACATAGGCAAGGACCCCACATGCACACAACAGAGAGGACTGAAAAAGACCATCATGCTGCAGAATCCCCACCATCGCCGACCACAACACGCTTTGGAGGTGGTGCTGTTTCTGTTGTAGAAGTGCTGCTTTCAGTACCTTCTACGGCGGTACTCTTTGGGGCATCCTGCACCACTGCTGAAGCCCCTGGTTTGAACACCCTGGTAGTATGCGCCAGTTTATGCCGTTTGTGCCCTGCAGACTTGACATGCCCAGTGGCAGTGGACTTTTCCTTGTGCTGCACGGGAACGTTGCAAAATTTGCACCATAGTTCATCATCACCCCGTGCCTCTAAATCATCTGGATAATCCAAAGCCCGTTTCTTGGCAGTCATCTTGGCACCACGATTTTTGACTTGCTGGCCCTTTTCAACAGGCAGTATGGGCCCAGGCATGCTGATTCTAAATAGGAGACAAGGAAGGAAAGTGTGGGAAGGGTCATTTCGATTTTCGGACTTTTTCGGACTTTTTCGGACTTTTTCGGATTTTGGGGGTTTTCAGATTTTCGGATTTTTTCGGATTTTTTCGGATTTTTTCGGATCCGAATACACGGGAAACCCTGTTGCATGAGGCCTGTAGGTGCCTAGTAGTCTGCAAGAGGGGTATTTGGGGACTTAGCCGTTTTAGGTGTATTTGGAGTGAAAAAATCACCCGAAAAAAGAGGTTTCCACTCAGGCCCAAAAGATGCCAGCTCGGCCTACCTGTTCTTTATTAGGGTTAGGGTCGCCGAGCCGGTTTACGAGATCAGTTTTACAACCCTTTGTAGGTCTGAAGGGCGAAAAAATATTTTAGCAGCAAGCGGCAGCAGGAAGCAGCAGGAAGCGGCAGGAAGCAGCAGCAAGCAGCAGCAGCAAGCAGCAGCAAG
>JALQXU010000197.1 GCA_023263045.1 Pontimonas sp. | reverse complement strand
AACCGTCGCTTTCCTCGAGACTGCCAACCTGAGCCTGTGAGTCAAGTCGGCCAAATCTCGGGGGTGATTTGAGTCCATTGCGCTCGACTGTCTCCTGCCATCTACCTCATCGAAGCCTAGCGACGGTTAATCGCTTCGCAGTAACACCGCACCAGCTTTTCTACGCTCCAATCACTACCTTGAATCGGGTGCAACCTCTATAGTGGTGGGTGCCCTAGGGCATCTGAATGAACGTAATTCCACAGCGCACCACCACGCTTCTCTCCCTTCGGGGAGTGAAGGACCACGGGGATGATCGGTTTCGACATTGCTTGTGAGTCCATAGGGAAGCGGGCCGAGAATGCAGAGTCAACTCGTAAATGTCCTCTGCAAACTATAGGTGCCAATACAAAGCGCACCGACTTCGCTCTCGCTGCCTAAGCAGCAGACAAGTCCGTCAGTCTGAATATGCCTTCGGTTCAGCTCCTGGCGTCGTTGAGAAGGCTTGCTGATGATGCGGGTGTCAGGAATCATCGGGACTTTTCACTGATACTGGGCCTGTCGTTCTAGGTGCTTGTGACAAAGAGCGGGGCCAAGTAGAACGTTTTCACAAGCTACGCCCGTAGAAGACTGTGGTTCGAAGTAGTGGACCCGGGTTCGATTCCCGGCATCTCCACCAATGGTGCGCTGTGGATATTGTCACACAGTCTTGGCTAGCTTTCGAAACGTGTCAGCGTCGGTCCGGGGTGGATAGGACGATTGCGCTCCGGGGTGTTGAACGCTCTCCGACGCTGCAGCTACGGCACCCTTCAGTGCTCCTTGCCACTTGTGGTCCTCACTCATGAGCGAGACAAAGTAGCCCACGAAACAATCGCCAGCGCCCACGGTGTCCACCGCGTTCACCTCGGGCGACTCAGCGAAGAAGGCGCCATCCTCCGTGGTGAAGCCCATAGCTCCTTTGGAGCCCAGAGTCACCACGAGGTTGCACCCCAAAGCCCCCGACCATTGGGGGATAGAGGCTTCTAGTTTCTCGAGGGAGCCATCCACAGAGTCAGAAACTCCGGCTTCGCTTAGCAGACCTTCCATCTCGATTTCGTTGGCTATCAACCAGTCAGTGTTTTCTGCAATACCAGGAATCAGAGGTGAATACGGCGCGGTGTTGAGGATACGAATCATGCCCTCGGCGCCG
>JALQXU010000196.1 GCA_023263045.1 Pontimonas sp. | reverse complement strand
TCCATCCCATCTATGGAATTGCTCGCCTGCACGCGGGAATTGATTTAGCTACCCCCTGTGGCAGGCCGGTGTATGCAGCACGGTCGGGTCGAGTGAGTTATTCCGGATGGTTGGGGACTTCAGGAAACTTCATTCGCATTACCCATGAAGATGGCTACACCACGGGCTACGCCCACCTGCAAAGCGGAACTCTGTATGTTCGCCTTGGTGAGTCAGTCGTCACCGGTCAGTTGATTGCCCGGATCGGAAACACCGGTGGGTCCACGGGGTGTCACTTGCACTTGGAGACCAGGCAGAACATGGTCGCTCAAGACCCCTACCCGTTCTTCCTCAACCGAGGAATCCGGCTCGGATAAGCGTTTAGTGACCGGGGAAGGCCTTAATCCCTGCTTCCACAATCTTCTCGGCCTCAGCAGCTGACGCCCAGCCCTCGGTCTTGACCCATTTGCCAGGCTCAAGGTCCTTGTAGTGCTCGAAAAAGTGCTCAATCTCTTTCCGGGTGTACTCGGGAATGTCATCCACGTCCTGGATGTGGTCCCATCGTGGGTCACCGGCGGGCACACCCACGACCTTTGCGTCGCTTCCGCCGTCATCGGTCATGTTGAACACCCCCACGGGACGGACACTGACACCCACGCCGGGGAAGAGGGGGTATTCGGCAAGCAAGAGAAGGTCGACCGGGTCGCCATCGAGACCGAGAGTGTTCTCGAAGAATCCGTAGTCCGTCGGGTACACAAAAGTCGTATAGAGGACTCGATCGAGGAAGACTCGGCCTGTCTCGTGGTCCACTTCATACTTGTTGCGGCTCCCGCGAGGGATTTCAATGATGGCGGGGTATTCGGCCATTAATCAGGTCTCCTTTGAGAGAAAGTTTCGTGAAGTAACCTTACCGGGTGGCCCAGACTACAAGCTCGGGGAGACGACCCCGTTTGACGCCTGCCATGGCGGATGTCCGCCGAGCAGCCAGGGAGTGGGTGGGCAGTCTTGAGGCGTCGCCGGGTCGAGCGCTCTATTTGGTAGGCCTCAGTGGTGGCGGAGACTCTGTGGCGCTGGCTTGGGCGCTCTCCCACGAAGCGGGCCCCTTGGGTGTCGAAATCGGAGCGGTCATCGTGGATCACGGGGTGCAACCGGACTCCGCTGAAGTAGCCCGTCGCGCTGCCAGTGACGCGGAAGATTTGG
>JALQXU010000195.1 GCA_023263045.1 Pontimonas sp. | reverse complement strand
AGGGGCTCGAGGGCAGAGCCGCGTAGTTCACGCTCGCAACCTGATCGTGAGCTTCGAGCCACTGGGCGACGGCCAGAGCGTTCTGACAGTGACGCTCCATCCGCAGGCTGAGTGTTTCGATGCCCTGGATGAGTCCAAAAGCGTTGTCCGGGGAGACCGCCGCACCCACGTCGCGCAGCAACTGGACGCGGGCCTTGATGATGTAGGCGATCGGGTCACCCAGAACACCGGTGTAGCTCGCACCGTGGTAGCTGGGGTCGGGCTCGGTGAGTCCTGGGAACTTGTCGACGTGCTGTGACCACGGGAACTTGCCGCCATCGACAATGGCTCCAGCAATCACGGTTCCGTGTCCGCCGAGGAACTTGGTGGCGGAGTGGACCACGATGTCAGCACCGTGCTCCAATGGGCGCACCAGGTAGGGGCTTGCCACCGTGTTGTCGACAATCAGGGGCAACCCGTGCTCGTGGGCGACTCCGGCAACTCCCTCGATGTCGAGAACATTGATTCGGGGGTTCGCGATGGTCTCGCCAAAGAATGCCTTGGTGTTGGGCTGAACCGCTGCGGCCCACGCCTCCAGGTCGTCCTGGTCCTCCACGAAAGTCACGGTGATGCCAAGTTTCGGCAGGGTGTATTTGAACAGGTTGTATGTTCCGCCATACACGGAAGACGAGCTCACAATGTGGTCCCCGGAGTGCGCAATGTTGAGAATTGCGTTGGTGGTGGCAGCCTGGCCCGAGGCGAGGAGGAGAGCGGCCGTTCCGCCTTCGAGAGCGGCGATGCGCTGCTCGGCAACATCCTGGGTGGGGTTCATGATGCGGGTGTAGATATTTCCAAACTCCGCAAGCGCGAAAAGGTTCGCGGCGTGTTCGGCACTGTCGAACACATACGCGGTGGTCCGATAGATTGGGGTCGCCCGCGAGTGGGTCGAGGGATCCGCGTTGGCGCCCGCGTGGATTTGCTGGGTTTCAAACTTCCAGGTGTCTGCCATGAGGTTTCTTTCGCTAAAGGTGTGGGGACACCCCGCTGGGTGTCATCGGTTGATAACGATAAGTCGCAACTCGCTTGGCGTCACGTCCAGGCGTAACGCTGGGTAATAAAGACTCAGTTGCGGAGTGATTTTTGCATCATGACGATGCCGATCCAGCGGCCAAATTTGAAGCCTACTTTGCCCATACGTCCTGATTCGGTGAAG
>JALQXU010000194.1 GCA_023263045.1 Pontimonas sp. | reverse complement strand
ACCTCATCGGGGAGATTGCCGGGTTCGAAATCTCGCCAAATCGCGAGGTATTCACGCCCAGCAATAATGAGTGTTCCCTCGGCATAGGTGTTGTCCCATGCGGGGAATCCGGTCAGGTAGATGTAGTCGGCCTGCGCTCCGTTTTCCCCGGGAGCCTCATTCCACACATACACACGACGGTCGTAGTCGCTACTGGCCACCAGAGCACCATCGGCGTTCACCAACACGGGGTTTTGGATGAAGCCATCGCGCAACAGCGTCGACACATCGGGGTCTGGATCAAACACCGAGAAGTCAGGAGTCTTACCCTCGAGAGAGTCCGGAATCTCATTCCAGCCCGTCACCCGGTTCCCGTTGTATTCGATGAAATACACCGCGGTGTCGGTAATCACCACATCACCACCGTCACCGCCCAGGTAACTGTGAGCGGGGGAGTCGGGTGTGTTGGCAACCGTCTTGATGATCGCAGGGGGTGGTGGTTGAGGTGGGTTACCGGGTTGACCAGGTTCACCTGGGGGCGGGGGGTTGTCACCATTCGGCGGAGGCGGTGGTTGTTCCCCCTCTGGCGGACCCATCGGACTTCGTGCCGATCCGGTGGTCTCGCGAGCGAGAGCAGAAGCATCGTCCCGGGGGAAGGAAGGCCAACGGTGAGCGTCCTGACCCCCCGCTGCCAGTGCAATCATGCCTGCCTCTGACACATCACCCTGGTACCAATCCCAGATACATCCATCGGGAGGTCCAATGGGGAGACGGTCAATCCAAATGTGGGATTGACGATTACGGTTTTGGGGTTCCTCTCCCCAACAGGTTTGCTGCGAACCGTTTTCGTCACCAATCAGGAAGCTGGAGCCATCAGACGTGATGTTTCGGGGTGTCCCTACGCCCTCAGGGTCCGACGAGCGCGAGGGTGCAGAGTTCTCATCGGCCGGGAAGCTCTCCCACACCAGCACGTATCCTTTGCGGGTGTCGGTCACGACGAGCGAGTTGCCATCTGACCAGATTCCCCAAGGCCATGCATCATTGTTTCCCGTCAGTCTCTGGAGGTCCAAAGCGTAATCCGCTGGCTGTCCGCTGCTGGTGGGCACAGAGTTATAGACCAGGATGCGACCGTTCTCAGTGTCGGCAATCAGCAACTTGCCATCTGGGGTTATTTCGACTGCCCCCGGCCAGTTCAGGTCAGCAAGGCCTGTCCCCGGCGTGATGTCAGTGAAGTTC
>JALQXU010000193.1 GCA_023263045.1 Pontimonas sp. | reverse complement strand
GTAGCCACCCTCACGCTTGTCGACCTGCGGGGCAATCTCCATGAAGAGCTTGTGCACGGCGGACTTGTCGCGAATCACGGTCATCACCTTGCGACGAGCGTGCAGGTCACCGCGCTTCGCGAAGGTCACCATGCGCTCTGCGAGCGGGCGCAGGCGCTTCGCCTTGGTCTCCGTGGTCTGGATGCGACCGTGGGTGAACAGCGCTGTTGCGAGGTTCGCCAGCATGAGGCGCTCGTGGGCAGCACCGCCTCCCAGGCGGGGTCCTTTACTGGGTCTGGGCATTGTTGTGTTCTCTTCCGTGTTTCACAGGGGAATCGACCGGGGTCGACTCTTAGTACTCTTCTTCGGACTCCAGGCCGCTGTAGAAGGCGGCACCGTCGAATCCAGGCATCGGGTCCTTGAGGGACAGTCCCATCTCGATGAGCTTGTCGCGGACCTCATCCACAGACTTCTGACCGAAGTTTCGGATGTTCATCAGCTGGTGCTCAGAGAGAGCGACCAATTCGCTCACGTTGTTGATTCCCTCGCGCTTGAGGCAGTTGTAGCTGCGCACGGAGAGGTCCAAGCTTTCGATCGGCATGGCCATCTCGCTGGAGAGCACAGCCTCCACGGGAGCGGGTCCAATCTCGATACCCTCAGCCTCTTGGTTGAGGTCGCGGGCAAGACCGAAGAGCTCCACGAGGGTGCGACCAGCAGAGGCCACGGCATCGCGGGGGCTCATCGAGGGCTTGGTCTCCACGTCGACAACGAGACGGTCAAAGTCGGTGCGCTCACCGGCACGAGTTGCCTCGACGCGGTATGAAACCTTGAGTACTGGGGAGTAGATGGAGTCAACCGGAATAACGCCAGCCTCTGCATCAGGGTTGCGGTTCTGGCTTGCCTGGACGTAGCCGCGGCCACGCTCAATGATGAACTCAACCTCCAGCTTGCCCTTGGTGTTCAGGGTCGCGAGAACTAGGTCTGGGTTGTGAACCTCAACACCTGCTGGAACCTGAATGTCGGCTGCGGTGACGGGACCGGCAGCGGACTTGGACAGGTGAGCAACTACGGGGGCGTCGTGCTCCGAGGAGACAACGAGGTTCTTGATGTTCAGGATTACCTCAACAACGTCCTCTTTCACACCAGGGATGGTGGAGAACTCGTGGCTAACGCCCTGAATTCGGATGTTGGTAACCGCTGCACCTGGAATCGAGGAGAGCAGGGTGCGGCGGAGGGAGTTTCCTAGGGTGTAGC
>JALQXU010000192.1 GCA_023263045.1 Pontimonas sp. | reverse complement strand
CAGCAAGTGGAGGCAGGGGGAACGCCCAAGTCAGACGCTCCCGCTGTAACCGCTCAGCTTCCGCAACTCTTCCCGGGCACATATTCTCTTCACCTCGGGTTTGTATTGGCCATCCTCGCCGCCCTGACGTACTGGTGGTTGATGGAACGTTCTGCGATCGGCTATCGATTCCGAATGGTGGGCCACAATCCCCATGCTGCGAGGACTGCAGGAATTTCGGTGGAGAGAACCTACATTTACGCCATGGCAGTCTCCGCAGCCTTCTTGGGTGTAGCAGGAGCCAATCAAGCACTAGGTACTCAAGTCCCCTATACGGAGACGGTTCACGCGGGTATTGGCTTTGATGGCATCACGGTGGCTCTCTTGGGTGGAGGCAACGCAGTGGGGATCTTCTTCGCTGGCTTGCTCTTTGGTGCTTTCAAAGCGGGTGGTCCCCAGATGCAGGTCATCGGTGTGTCTCCCGAGGTGTTGGGCATTGTGCAAGGTGCGATCGTGCTTTTCATTGCTGCCCCGCCGCTGGTGAGAGCGATATTCCGACTCCCCGCCCTCTCGAGTACTCCAGGGCTTGATCGTCTCCGAGCCCGCTTCACGAGGAAAGGAGAATCCTCATGAGCACGGTCACCACTCCCGGTGTCTTCTCGCTTGCTGAAGCGAAAGTGAGCTGGAAAGCACCCTGGTTAATGGCGTTCTTCAGTGTTGTGGTGTTCGGCGGATTCGGGGTGTTGGGTCGACGAGAACCCGTCCTCTATTCCCTGACGGCTGAGGACTCGAACTTCTCGCTACCGCCTATCGAAGTGATGTCCCACGTCGTTGGACTCACCCTGGGTGCAATCCTGCTGGTGATCACGGCTCTAGCTTTCGTGTGGGTGATGCAAAAGAAACCCGTGCCCCTGTGGTGGTCGCTGGTGTTTGGAATGATTGCGATTACCGCCCTGCTGGGTTGGCTCGCAGCGGGCGAGCGCGTGCCCGTTGCATTCCTGTTGGCCAATGCCATCGTGCTTGCCATTCCCATCATGTTTGGCGGAATGGCGGGAGTCATGTCCGAGCGCGTTGGTGTCGTCAACATTGCAATCGAGGGTCAACTTCTGACAGGGGCCTTTGTGGCAGCAGTGGTGTCCACCCTGACTGGAAACCTCTACATCGGGATGATTGCCGCGATGATTGCAGCGGCACTGGTCTCCATGGTCTTGGCAGTGTTCTCGGTTCGCTACTTGGTCGACCAGATCATCGTCGGAGTCGTACTCAACGTTCTCGTCATCGGTG
>JALQXU010000191.1 GCA_023263045.1 Pontimonas sp. | reverse complement strand
TTCGCCACCGATGGCGTTCTCTTGTTCCGTGGTTCAGAGTATCACCACAGGCGCGCTTATGGGGGAAAAGTTTTGTCTGCTCGGGCGTAGAGTATGCGAGTGCATCGCGGACTCCACTACCTCAGACGGTGGAGTCAACTCCTTTCCGGGCTTTTCCTTTTTGGTTTTGCCGCCGCGATGATGTTGCGAGCAAGTCTTGGTGTGGACCCTTGGACGGTCTTCGCAGAGGGTTTCCATGTCACCTGGGGTTTTGGCATCGGTTGGGTCATCGTCGTGAGCGGTCTCGTCGTTCTCTTGATTTGGATTCCGCTTCGACAAAGGCCGGGAATCGGAACAGTTCTCAACGCGCTCCTCGTGGGACCTTTCATGGAGGTTGGTCTCGCACTCGTGGAAACTCCGGAGAACTTTGTTCAGCGAGTGATCCTCTTTGCCTCTGGACTTCTGATGATGGGGATAGCGAGCGGTCTCTATATTGGAGCTCGTTTTGGTCCCGGTCCCCGCGATGGACTGATGGTCGGTTTCAATGCTCGTTTTGGATACCCGATGTGGGCGGTGCGCACCGTCGTGGAGGTCACTGTCTTGCTCATCGGCTGGAGCCTCGGTGGCAGCTTCGGTGTGGGAACCGTAATTTTTGCGTTCTCTATCGGGCCTATTGCCCAACGAGCAATCAGAGTGTTCCGGGTCCCGGACTACTGAGCGAAAGACACCGGCAAGTAGAGATCCTGCACCCGGTCTTCGAGAGCCGTGTGGTCGTTCCGTGTGAAAAGCCCACAGCGCACTTGCGTGCAATCGACATTCTCATCTGCGCTAGCGGGAATTTCGATGTAGGCCGAGAACGATCCAGCTCCGCGGTCATCGAAACTTCGAGCTCCAAAAAGGCGCCAGGCCCAGTCATCGTTCACCCAGTTTGATGCCGCGTATTCCACAGCACCCGCGGTGGAATCGCCATCCTCTTCGGTGCTGGGAACTCCGCCCAGGCATGGGCCGGGCTTCCCCCCGACAGAGTCGGGAACTTTGCACACAGCAACATAGATTCCTTTACTCGGGTCAAACCCCGAGCCCGAGACGATGAGGCGGTCACCGGCGACAAGGGCAGAGAAATCTCTCTCCTCCCCGCTATCAAAAACTGCCTCCAGAGTTCGCGTGCGACCATCATCACCCGTGGCGCTGACACCCGCGGGATAGCCCTCCACCTCGAGTTGTTGCCCCGATGAGCCCGTCGGTGAACTGGTCACAATCGGCACCACGATCCAGGCCGTGATGAGCGCTGCGA
>JALQXU010000190.1 GCA_023263045.1 Pontimonas sp. | reverse complement strand
CTGTGTGGTGACCGACTGTGGCGTTACCTCAACACCGGTGGCTACAGGCGCGGAGATGCCGTACTCGTTTACGGCCTGGACCGTAATGGTCATTGGGTCTAAAGAGAGCGCTGGCATGAACGCGTTAGTCCTAGAGCCGTCGACGATCACTGGGCAGCTGCCAACGCCACCGGAAATGATGTAGTTGGTGATTGCTGGAGAGCCCTCAACCTTTGACCAGTAGACCTTCAGTCCACCAGTTGCTTGAGAGACACCGATGCGTGCGGGGGCATCGGGAGCGGCGTAGTCCTCAGCGGACGCGGCCGGGGCAACAAATAGCGTTGCCGAGAGAAAAGCGGTTAGTACCGCTGAGAGGCCGAGTCTGACTCGGCGCTGAATCTTTGACTGCATAGCAACAAGATAGAGGTCAGGGTCTCAAAAAGAGTTAACTAAGTAAAAACTCAATTGAACTTCAAGATGAAGGTTAAGTGTTGTGGGCGATACTGGGTTCGAACCAGTGACCTCTTCCGTGTCAGGGAAGCGCGCTACCGCTGCGCCAATCGCCCAATATTTTGTTTCCAGCCGAGGTGGCGACGGGATTCGAACCCGTGTAAACGGCTTTGCAGGCCGCTGCCTCGCCTCTCGGCCACACCACCACCGCGTGTGAACCCCCACCTCGAGGCTTCACCGAGCGGATGACGAGATTCGAACTCGCGACCCTCACCTTGGCAAGGTGATGCGCTACCACTGCGCCACATCCGCATTCACACATCTCTGTGTGACACCAAACTCTAGCCGATATCCAGAAAGAGACACAAACACCCAGGAGGGAGTGTTGGACTGGTACACCTGAAGACACTCCGGATTGTGTGGCAAGATAGTCGCCGCGGGCGATTGGCGCAGTGGTAGCGCGCTTCCTTCACACGGAAGAGGTCACTGGTTCGAACCCAGTATCGCCCACGTGAGGCGGGTCGTTCCCCGCGTCGAGAAGACTCTGGAGGTCTGAAGTGAGCCGCACCTCCGCACCATCTCCCTATGCCGCACGGGAGTTCACGAACCGTCGAGAGCGCTTGCTGAATACCCTCAGACGGGCATTGCGTGTGACGAATTCCTTGTCGCTTGGGGCAATGGCCAGGTCTATCGACTACGTCAGCTCATTGGTTCGGAAGAAGCACCTGCCCTTGGAGGCGCGAGCGCTCATTTCGCTGTGCCAACCCATCGACCCGCTCCAGAGGAAGCAGGGATTACCATCCATCGAACTGGTTATTCCGTTTGTTGAGAAGGACCTCGAAGCCTTACCACTGGTCATTGATCACGCGAAAAGAAACGTGCGAAACCCTTTCGCTCGAG
>JALQXU010000018.1 GCA_023263045.1 Pontimonas sp. | reverse complement strand
GGCCGAACCGATGAAGCTGAGTACCTCACCTCACTGGGCGCCTCGGACGTGCTATCGAGACAGGAATTTCTCGCTCAGCCCGAGAGACCACTCCTCCACGAGCGCTTTGCCGGTGCAATTGATCAGGCCGGAGGAGAAATGTTGGCCACGCTGATCGCCTCCACGCAGGCTGATGGAGTGGTGGCTTCCTGTGGTCTGGCCGCTGGTTCAGACCTTTCGACAACAGTGCTTCCCTTCATCCTGCGGGGAGTAAGCCTGGTGGGAATCAACTCGGTCTTCCAACTTCTCGAAACGAGACAAGAGATTTGGAATCACTTTGCAACCGCGAAGCTACCCCTCGATGCCATAGCGCATGAGATTGCCCTCGAGGACGCGTTGGATGTCGCACCTCGAGTATTGGCGGGGCTCACTAGAGGTCGCGTAGTGGTGTCAGTTCAGGACTAGTCGTCCCCGAACACTGCCCACAACACGGCAGCTAGACCTCCGATAAGGCTCACTCCCAGGCCGATGAGCCAGGGCGTGGAATCTTCATCCCAGGACCTGGCTACCCAGGCGGCCAACTTCTTCGCCATCACATCGGGCCGCAGGCGATGCTCAATTTCATCCAGTGTGGCGCCCAGGTCATCCCTAGTCTCACCCACAAAGGACCGGAGCCTGGATTTCGACACTTACTTGTCCCCCCGAAGGACGCGGATGTCTTGGCGAATACTCTCGACCGTTTCGTCGGGCAGAGGTGACTTCGTCCGAGACATCACCGCTGCACCAACTCCCGCAATCACGATTGCGGCAAGAATCACCACACCAGCAACGATCAGCGTTGCTGCCCACAGAGGCACAACAAGTGACAACGCGAACACTCCAGCAAAAATCAGGAGCAACAGAGCCAACAGAATGAGCGAGAGGCTGATAACAAAAAGACCCAGTCCAATTCCCACTGACTTGAGCTTCGAAATGAGCTCCGCTTTGAGGAGTTCGATTTCTGCTCGAATGAGTTTCGAGATGAGGTGGGGAACATCAGTAATGAGCGAAAGGAACGATTTTCCCCTCGCTCGAGCCCGAGCACCCTGGTTTTCCGACACGAAACCTAGGCGCCCTGTCCCCCGCGCGCACTGCGCACCGTGGAGGATACTTTCTTCACTGCGGTTGTCGCCTTATCAGCAAGGTCAGGTGCTTTGTCTTTCACGAACTCCTCAACCGTGTGAACCTGCTCTTGCACACGAGGATCGAGCCAAACTTTCTCAGCTCCCGCCTTGATTTGTTCGTAACGCTCTCGGCCCGCTCTGGTTCCCAATACGTAGCCCACAGCAAGTCCAAAAACGAAGAGAATCTTGCCCCTCATAAAAGCCTCCGATATGTATTCCAATTTTGGAATGTATTCCTGATACCCACAGCGTAGCGGGGTTTTGGGGTGATTACCAGATACTTACTCTGTCTTCCGGGTCTAACCAGAGCTCGTGTTCTTCCGTCACTCCAAATGCTTCATAAAACTCGTCCAGATTACGAGCAATTTGGTTACACCGGAACTCCGAAGGGGAATGGGGATCGATCTGGAGCAACCGTTTGGCTTCTTCAACACGAACCGCGAGCTTCCAGGATTGCGCCCACGACAGGAAGAATCGCTCGTGAGCGGACAATCCATCGACAACTGGGGGCTCCTCGCCCTGCAGGGAAAGCAGGTAGGCCCTCCACGCAATGGCTAGGCCTCCGAGATCGCCGATGTTTTCTCCAATAGTCAGCTCGCCGTTCACCGTGTGGCCGGGGAGGTCTTTCGGGCTCAACGCGTCGAATTGATCGATCAGCGACCGGGTCCGCTCCTCGAAAGCCGCCCTATCTTCTTCCGTCCACCAATTGAGAAGACGACCATAACCGTCAAAACGAGAGCCCTGATCATCGAAACCGTGACCAATTTCGTGGCCAATGACCGCACCAATCGCCCCATAATTTGAAGCCGCATCTCTCTCGGGGTCAAAGAAGGGATACTGCAGTATTGCGGCGGGAAAAACTATCTCGTTGAAACCCGGGTTGTAATACGCATTGACCGTTTGTGGGGTCATAAACCACTCGTCCCGATCTAGCGGGGAGCCAATCTTGCGAAGCTCCCGGTGGAATTCAAATTCGTTCCCGGCCACGACGTTGGCCCAGAGGTCATCGGACGTGACCGTGAGCGCGGAATAGTCTCGCCACTTATCGGGGTAACCAATCTTGGGATTGAACGTCGCAAGCTTCTCCAAGGCCTTCTGTTTCGTATCCTCGCTCATCCAGGTCAACGACTGAATACTCAAGCGGTAAGCCTCGAGGAGAGTATCCACGAGTTCGTCCATTTGGGCCTTCGCTGCCGGTGGAAAATGCCTCTCGACATAGAGCTTTCCGACCGCTTCGCCCATCACGCCCTCAACGAAGGACACCGCTCTCTTCCAGCGCGCGCGGATTTTTGGTGTTCCCGACAGCGTCCTACCAAAGAAGTCGAAATGAGCGTCCACAAAATCGGAACTGAGATAGGTCGAGAAAGACCGCATCACTCCCCACAGCGTCCAATCGCGCAAGGCTTCTGAGCTCTGAGACTCCCAGACTGATGCGATAGCGCTAACGAAGCTGGGCTGACGAACAATCACGCGGGCGAATTTCTCCGACCCTATGCCTGATGCCTCGAGCCAGGAATCCCACGCAAGATCACCCATAAGGGAACGGAGCTCATCCGCAGTTGTCGGGTTATAGGTGGCCTCAGCATCACGCGAGCGAACATTGTCCCAGTGGTGGGAGGCGAGCTCTGTCTCTACAGCCATCACTCGAGCTGCCCGATCAGCAGTGCCATCAAGACCAATGAGAGTGAAAACTCGCCCGATGTGGGCGATATAAGCCCCTCGGATTTCCTCGAACGAGTCATCCCGGTAATAGGACTCGTCAGGTAAACCGATACCGCCCTGCTCCATGAAGATGACGTACTTTTCAGGATCTCCCGGATCGTTGTCGATGAAAAGCTGCCACAAGCCCTCGCTACCACCACGCTCTAACCGCCCGAGCTCGGCGAGGAGCGCATCCTTACCTTCGGCATAGGCCTCAGCGACCCTCTCGATGACGTCATGAACCGGAGCGTGGCCGCGTTCTTCGATGCGCTTCTCATCCATGAAGCTCGCGTACAAATCTCCCGCTTTTCTGGCCTCAGAGCCCTCAGGTGCGGTGCGAGCTTCCTCCAAGATGTCTCGAACGGCCTGCTCAGCTTCCTCGGCAAGGATTGTGAAAGCGCCAAAGCGAGCCTTGTCCTCGGGAATGGGGGAGCGCTCTAGCCAGCGCCCATTCATGTGCAGGTACAGGTCATCCCCAGGATGAACGGATGAGTCCCGCTCCTCGATTTCGATGCCGCTGCGTGCCACAGCACTCACCCTAATCATCGATTCAGAGAGCACGCTGGGCGGTAGCCTACGGACGTGCCCGACGCCTCTCTCACACAGCGCATTCTCGGTCTCGCCATCCCCTCACTCGGCGCACTAATCGCCGAACCACTCTTTCTGCTGACGGACACAGCGATGGTGGGTCACCTTAGTGCCACCGCTCTCGCAAGTCTGGGACTAGCCAGCACTATCTTGACCACGGTCATTGGGCTTCTGATTTTCCTCGCCTATGCCACCACGCCGATCGTGGCAAGACGACTGGGCGCTGGAAACAGGGCGGGGGCGATCTCGGCGGGAATCGACGGACTCTGGCTCGCTCTCGGGCTCGGGATTGTCCTAGGAATTATTGGATCGGCCCTTACTCCATGGCTCGTGAGTCTCTTCGACGCCACGACAGAGGTGGCGGTCGACACAGAAATGTACCTCGGGATTTCCTGGTGGGGTCTCCCTGGAATGCTCTTGGTCATCGCCGCGACGGGTCTCCTGCGAGGACTCCAAGACACGCGAACACCTCTGTGGATTGCTCTGGCCGGTTTCGCTGCAAATGCCGCGCTGAACGCCCTCCTTATTTATGGAGTAGGTCTGGGGCTTCGAGGTTCTGCGTGGGGGACCGTTATTGCCCAGTGGGGGATGGCGGTCGTTTTCCTACTTATCGTTGTCCGCGAAGCGCGGACCCACGGAGTCTCCCTCGCGCCGGGAATGCTCGGGATCACCGCTGCTGCCCGGTCAGGAAGTTGGTTGTTGCTGCGAACCCTCAGTCTGCGTGTGGCTCTCCTTGCGACTGTCTTCGTAGCCACCGAACTGGGAACTCGAGAGCTCGCCGCATGGCACATCGTGTTTACCCTCTTCAGCCTCCTCGCTCTCGCGCTGGATTCCTTGGCCATTGCAGCGCAAGCGCTGATCGGGCATGACCTGGGTTCTCGCGATCTCGAGGGTGTCCGCACAACCACGTCGACCCTCATGGCATGGGGTTTCTTTGCCGGAGGAATCCTCGCGGTGATGACTGGTCTACTCTCCCCTCTCCTTCCCTTCATCATGACCTCGGATGGCCCGCTACGAGAGGTGCTCCTTCCTGTCTTCGTCCTGCTCGCCCTCACGCTTCCCCTGTCCGGATTTGTGTTCGTCTTAGATGGTGTCCTCATCGGAGCGGGAGATGGAAGGTACCTCGCTCTTACCGGAGTTCTGAACGTCGTCATGTTCGCCCCTTTCCTCTGGCTTGCCTCGATCACCGAGTGGGTAGTTGCGGGGGTAAACCTCGGGGGTCTGCTGATGCTCGAGGCAGCCTTTGGTGTCAGCTACATTGGTGCCAGAGCTCTTACCTTGGGGCTTCGAGCCAGAGGCGAGAGATGGATGGTGCCCGGTGAGTCACGCTAATTCTCGGACCCCCACCACCTGGCGGAACGCCTTGTTCGTGGTGTTCATGATTAATGGGCTGGGCTTTTCCACCTGGCTTGCGCGCGTCCCCGCCATTCGGGATGGTCTCGATATTTCCACTGCGGAAGTCGCAGCGCTTCTCTTTACTGGAGCTCTCGGTGCTGTCAGCGGCCTCGTCTTTTCGAGCCACATCATCGCCTGGGTGGGGCAGCGCAACACCATCCTGTTTTTTGGGCTTCTCGGATTACTCGGGCTCGCGGGAATTGGGGTGGGGTCCTCGTGGATCTCGAGTTACGCACTGACCGTCGTCGCCATCATCATGGCGGGCGCAGGAAATGGAATCGCGGACGTCGCGATGAATGTCGAGGGGGCGTCGGTTGAAAAAGCGGTAAGTCGCAACATCATGCCGTGGTTCCACGCGTTCTGGTCGCTCGGCACGGTAACGGGAGCGGGAGTTTCAGCACTGATGAGTTTTGTGGGGATTGGAATCGCACCTCACACCATCGTGATGGCTCTCATCATGGCTCCTGTGCTGTGGTTCGTCTCACGATTTATGTCGGACGAAGAGGACTCTGGCGGAGACGATGGCGTGGAGCAGCGCTCCACTCTGGCGGATCGACTCCGAGTGTGGAAGGAACCCCGAACCCTCGCGATTGGGGTTATTGCGCTCGGGATGGCGTTTGCGGAGGGTTCCGCGAATGACTGGCTTGCCCTCGCCATCGTTGATGGTCGAGATCAAACCAACGCGGTCGGGGCTTTGTGGTTTGGTTTCTTCACCGTGGGAATGATGGCTGGACGTATCGGAGGGGTCTACCTCCTGGACAAATTTGGCCGAGTTCCGGTACTCCAAGGCTCGGCTGCGATGGCCATTGCTGGGCTATCGTTTGTGATCCTCATCGAGCAGCCCGTCATCAGTGCTCTCGGAGCTTTGATGTGGGGGTTGGGTAGCTCCTTAGGTTTCCCCGTGGGAATGTCGGCGGCAGCGGATAGCCCCCAGGGCAGTGCTGCTCGGGTGTCCGCTGTGGCGACTGTCGCATACGGGGCCTTCTTGATTGGCCCTCCCCTCATTGGCGGTCTGGGAGATTCTTTTGGCATCCTCGCTGCATTGTGGGTCGTGGTGGGAGTCATCATCCTGGCGTTCTTCGCCGCCCCCGCGGCAAAACCTCCTGCGAACTAGACCCTCTACACTGAAAGCCCATGCGGCTCGTCATTGCTACCTGTTCTGTTGATTACGCGGGCCGACTCAGTGCTCACCTCCCTCTGGCCACCCGGGTCATCATGGTCAAAGGCGATGGCAGTGTGTTGGTTCACTCCGATGGCGGAAGTTATAAACCCCTGAACTGGATGCCCCCACCCTGTTCTCTCGAGGTTCTCGAACCTGACGCCGAACAAGCGGAGGCTGGCGTCGTGGAAACGTGGAAAGTTGTTCACCACAAGACCTCGGACCTTCTGATGGTCAACATCCATGAGATTCACTCTGACCACACCCATCACCTCGGGGAAGACCCCGGCCTGATCAAAGATGGCGTCGAGGCCGACCTTCAGAAACTCTTGGCTGAGCAGATTGACATTCTCGGCGAAGGCTTCTCCCTGGTGCGACGGGAATACATGACCGCTATCGGACCGGTCGACATCCTCGCCACCGACAACTCCGGCGCTCACGTCGCTATCGAAATCAAACGTCGAGGTGACATCGATGGTGTCGAGCAACTCACCCGATATCTGGAGCTGCTCAACCGCGACCCCCACCTTGCTCCTGTCACCGGGGTCTACGCCGCTCAAGAAATTAAGCCCCAAGCGCGCACCCTTGCCGAGGATCGAGGGATTCGATGCCTCGTGCTCGACTACGACCAGATGCGCGGTTTGGATGACAGCCACCAACGGCTGTTCTAGACGCTCATCCCCTAGGCTTTTCCAGTGCTGAAATACCGCAGTGTTCTCCTTGATTTGGATGGCACCTTGGTCGATTCGGCACCCGGCATCGTCTCCACCATTGCGTTCACGCTGAAGGAGTTGGGTCGACCCGTTCCCTCCATGCAAGAACTACTGCGCTGGGTGGGGCCTCCTCTGCCCCAGTCCTTCGAAGTTCGAGGCAACATGAGTGCCGAAGAGGCGAAAGAAGCTGTCACCATCTATCGGACCCGGTATCTGGATGTGGGGGTCTACGACTCGAAGCTTTTCGATGGTGTGGCCGGCCTGTTGCGCGGTCTCGAGGATGCGGGAGCGCACCTCGCGATTGCGACGTCGAAACCCACGACACCGGCCACGATCATGCTCGAGCACTTCACCTTGAGTGATCATTTCGACGTGATTTCGTGTGCCGCGGACGACGAAAGTCGCGGTACCAAAGCGGAAGTCGTCGAGGATGCTCTGAGTGGTCTTCGTGACAAAGGATTCCCGACAGATAACGCCATCATGATCGGCGACCGCGTCCATGATGTCGAAGGAGCGGCCGCCCACGGCCTCGAGACCATCCTGGTGCGCTGGGGGTACGGCGGCCCTGCCGAATGGGAGCAAGCTCAGCAGCTGGTCGATACGCCGCGCCAACTCCACCAGGCTCTGGGAATTCCCGGTGGCCACTCGTGAGCGCCCACCCACCTACGGGAGAAATTCCTCTCCCCGTCACGGGTGCGACACCCGTCTATCGCGAAGCTCACGAGCCACCGCAGCCCGCAAAGCAACCCCTTGTGTGGTGGTCGCTCATTGTTGCCGCGGGCAGCATGTTGACGGCGATGACGTTTCCCGGACAGACCGCGGGGCTGTCACCTTTCACCGACCCTCTCATCGAGTCACTCGACATTGATCGAACCGCGATTTCGTTTAGCTACCTGCTCGCCACCCTGACCGGTGCGCTGACAATGCCGATTCTCGGTCGAGTACTCGACAAATACGGGGCGAAACGGGCAATCATCGTGATCGGGTTCCTCCTCATGACGGTGGTTTTCCTCGCAAGCTTCATCACCGACATCATCGGTTTGACCGCGTCCTATGTGGGACTGCGCATGACGGGTCAAGGAGCGCTCTCGCTGGCCGCGACCACACTGATTGCCCGGACCATTACCTACCGCCCTGGTTTGGCACTCGGCATTGTGGGGGCAGTGGGCTCGGCAGGTATCTCGCTGGCCCCAGTCGGAGTGGAGCGCCTCATTGCGTTCACAGATATCGCAACTGCGTGGCGGATTGAGGCGGCACTGGTAGCCGTAATTGTGCTGCCCATTGCCTTCTTGCTCCCCAAAGATCTCCCCCAAACGACCACCGAGACCGGTTCACACATCGTGATTGTTCCCGAAGCCGGATACACCTCTCGGGAAGCACTGCGAACGGGGATGTTTTGGGTTCTAGCGATGGCCGGATTCATGGTGGGGATGCTCTCGACCGGTCTTGCGTTCCACCTGATCTCGATTTTGGGGGCTCAAGGACTCAGCACGCTCGAGGCAGCCGCCAATTTCATTCCCCAAACCGTCGCAGCTGTCGCAGCGACTCTTGGTCTGGGGGCCATTGTGGATCGCATCGATCCGCGGTGGGGTGTTGCCGGTTCGATGTTGACTCTCAGCGGAACCCTCCTGATGTTGCCCCTGGTGGGCACAGGGTTCAGCGGAATCCTTTTCGGGCTCCTCCTCGGGGCATCCATGGGTGCGCTTCGCGGTGTTGAGGCAGCGGCGTTTGTCCGCTACTACGGTCGGGGTCACATCGGGGCAATTCGCGGCATTGCCACCTCCATTGGTCTTGCCTCGACAGCTTTGGGCCCGCTCTATTTCGCCCTCGGTCTCTCCTTCTCTGGTTCGTATCTAGGTGCGGCTGTCCTCGCCGCTCTGTTTCCCCTGCTGGTGGCGCTTGGCGCCATGTTTGTGAAACCCCCACCCGCCCCGGCTACCCTCGAGGCGTGATGAGAACCCCCGTTGACCTCGATGCGTTGCCATTGAGGTTCAACCCGCCCGATGGATGGCGCACTCCCCATCCGCGATGGGTCTCTCTCTATCAAGGCTTTCAGCCGGACCCCCATTGGAAGCCCTATCCCGATGCTCCACCCATACCTGAGGGGTGGCCGTGGTGGGAAGAAAACGGCACCTCCTGGTACTCCTTCTTCCGGGGTCTGGCTCCTCTTCCAGCCCGAGCGCTCGGGAACTGGTTTTCCCTCTCAGCACTGGGCCTGTTCTCCCTAGTCGTCTCGCCGTTCGCCCTACCGGGATGGACCATTGCACTCGGAGGACTCGTCGGTCTCGTTCTGTTGATTGTCGGCATTCGCGGAGTCATCCGGACCATCAAGAGACAAAGCGTGATGCCTGACGACCCACTCGATGCCATTCGAGACTGGGCGGCTGGACGCAGAGGCGCCTACTTCATCGAGTCTTATCGGGAATCACGTGCCATAGACCCTGACGAACTCACCCTCGACGAATTTGTGCAGGGTCAGATCACACTGTGGTGGGGCGGAAACCCCGAAGACGCAAAGAGTTAGTCACCACAAACACGGACGAAAACGCCATCGCCAAACCCGCCACCACAGGATTCAACACGGCAGCTACCGCGAGGGGGATAGCGGCGACGTTATAGGCAAAGGCCCAAAACAGGTTCCCCCGAATGGTGCCCAGTGTCTTGCGGGCCAGACGGATTCCATCGGCAACCCCCATCAGATCACCTCGAGTAATAGTGAGATCACCTGCGCTCATGGCCGCGTCAGTGCCGGTGCCCATCGCAATCCCTAGATCCGCTGTGGCTAGTGCAGGGGCGTCATTAATTCCATCGCCCACCATCGCTACCTGGTGGCCCTCCGCCTGGAGCCGGGTAATGACCTCCACTTTGCCCTCCGGGGTCAGTCCCGCTTCCACTCGATCGATACCCACCTGCTGAGCAATCGCAGCGGCAACCGACTCATGGTCACCGGTGGCCATCACTGTGGTGAGCCCCAGCGACTGAAGGGTCGCGATAGCGCTCGCACTCGTGTCTTTAAGGGTGTCTGCAATGTGAATCAACCCCACAACTGTGTTACCCGATGCCACCCCCACCACCGTGTTTCCCGTGAGGTAAAGCTCCGCGAGGCGCTCACCCAGCTCAGGGGACATGGCCATTCCTGATGTTTCAAGCCAAGTGGGGCGCCCCACCGTCACCGTGGTGTTCCCCACGAGAGCAGTAGCGCCAAACCCCGCTTCAGTCCGAAAATCCCTCGCCTCCGCGAAGCCAACGTTGTCCGCACGAGCCCTGTCCACGATGGCCTTCGCGAGGGGGTGTTCAGACTGCGCTTCCACCGCTGCGGCGAGTGCTACTACTTCGTGCTCTGTTGTGCCGGACTCAGGCCAAACAGCTGCAACCTGCATCTGGCCTGTAGTGAGCGTTCCCGTCTTATCGAGGACCACGGTGTCCAGTGAACGACTGTGCTCGAGGACTTCGGGCCCACTAATCAACAAACCCAACTGGGCACCTCGACCCGTTCCCACCAGCAATGCAGTCGGGGTAGCGAGTCCGAGGGCGCACGGGCACGCAATAATCAACGTTGCGACAGCAGCCTGGAATGCGATGGTGACACTGCCATCGAACACAATCCACGCCGCAAAGGTCACAATCGCAATCGCGATCACAATCGGCACAAAGATGCCAGAGATTCTGTCCGCGAGACGCTGAGCATCCGATTTGCCGGTCTGAGCACGCTCAACGAGCGCCGCCATCCGCGCCAACTCAGTGTCGTCGCCAACACGGGTTGCTCGAACCTGGAGAAAACCGGATGTGTTAATGGTTCCCCCGAGAACCGTGTCTCCCACGCTGGCATCAACCGGCACTGACTCACCGGTCATCATGGACGCATCGATTGCCGCCGACCCCTCGATGATCTGACCATCGGTAGGAATACGCTCACCGGGGCGCACCACCATGACGTCCCCTGGTTTCACCATCGCCACCGGCAGGAGCTTCTCCACCCCGTCCCGGAGGACAGTCGCTTCAGTTGCTCCGGATTCCATCAGAGCGCGAAGCGCTGCTCCGGCATCACGCTTTGCTCGGTGCTCGAGGTAGCGCCCTAGCAGCATAAAAGTGGTGACCGCTGCCGCGACCTCAAGATAGATTTCGTGTGATCCTTCACCGGGCTGGCCAAAAAGCTCCAGGGTCATGGTCATCCCGGGCATTCCCGCCCCGCCTAAGAACAGGGCATAGAGCGACCAACCCAGCGCTGCGCCCACACCCACCGAAATGAGGGTGTCCATCGTCGCGACACCGTGCCTCGCATTAATCGCGGCAGCCCGATGGAAAGGCCACGCCCCCCAGATCGCCACAGGGGTTGCTAGCGCAAAGACCACCCATTGCCAGTACAGGAACTGGAAAGGCGGAACCATGCTGAGGATCATCACCGGCAACGTCATGGCAGCAGAAATGAGGAGACGATTTCTCAGCGACACCATGGGGTCGGGACCCAAAGGGGTTTCTTCCGAGTGAACGTGGGCGTGGTATCCGGCAGACTCGATGGCGCCCAGCAATGTTTCGGGCGGGACATCCCCGAGGACTGTGGCCCGCTCGGTGGCGTAGTTGACGCTCGCCTCGACCCCCTCGACCTTGTTGAGAGCCTTTTCGACACGCGTCGCACACGACGCGCACGTCATCCCCTCAATGTCGAGCTGGATAGGCAGACTCATGACGAGCCCTGGACTCCCACCATGTCGTAACCGGCCTCGGCGATTGCGTCCCTCAGAGCATCAGACGGCACTGGAGTCTCTGATTCCACTGTCACCTGGGATGTGCCCTCGGGTTCCAGAGCGATAGCTACACCCGTAACTCCCTCGATACCCTCAATTTCTGAGGTCACAGCCTTCACACAGTGCTGACAGGTCATGCCCTGCACATCAACAACCACAGTGGACATTGGTGCTCCTTCGTCTGGTGTCACCCACGATAACGCTGGATGTGGTTTGGCTATTCCCCTCTCCCAGGATTATGCGCAAACATAGGGCTATGTCACCTCGCACAGCCGCGCCACAAAAAGCTCCCACCATCGATCCACCGGTGTCGAAAGAGCAGCTCGATGCGTGGTCAGGCCTCGTTTTTCCGGGTGAGGAAACCCAAGAGCACTTCTCGCCCCTTGATGGTTCCCTCATTGCCTCGCTACCTAAATCCAAGCCGACCGATGTCGACAGTGCCTTTGAGCGCGCCAGAGACGCCGCACACGTGTGGAAGGCTCGTTCATTTGGCGAGCGCAAAGCCATCATGATGCGCTTCCAGGATTCTGTTCTCGCACACCAAGCCACCCTCCTCGACGTTGTGCAGTGGGAGACGGGAAAGTCCCGCGCCTCAGCATTCGATGAGGTCGCCGATATCGCGCTCACCGCGCGCTATTACGCCAATAGTGCGGAGCGCCACCTGCGGCCCGAAAAACGCCAAGGCGCCCTCCCCTTCGTCACCAACACCCGAGTTCACTTCCAGCCCAAAGGTGTAGTCGGGATGATTACGCCCTGGAACTACCCACTCACCCTCCCGCTGAGCGATGCGATTCCCGCCCTCATGGCGGGAAATGGGATTGTCCTCAAACCCGATGCACAAACCCCCTTCTCCGCACTCAGTGCTCTGCACCTTCTCTATCAAGCAGGGCTTCCTGAGGGTCTTTTCCAGGTCGTCATCGGTGATGGGCCAGAGCTGGGCACCGCGATTATCGACAACGCCGACTTTGTCATGTTCACCGGTTCCACCGCGACCGGAAAGATTGTCTCCGAGCAGGCAGCCAGACGTCTCATCGGATTCTCCGCTGAGCTGGGTGGTAAGAACCCGATGATTGTTCTCGATGACGCCCCGCTCGAGCGCGCCCTGCAGGGAGCGATCAAC
>JALQXU010000189.1 GCA_023263045.1 Pontimonas sp. | reverse complement strand
AGGGCCGTGTGTGTTTGCTCGTCGATGACCTGATCGACACCGGTCGGACTATTGCCAAAGCAGCCGAAGCGCTCAAAGCGAACGGCGCGACCGGCGTGGTCGTGGCCGCCACCCACGCGGTCTTCTCCGACCCGGCTGTCGAAGTCCTGCAATCTGACGTCATCGATCAGGTTGTAGTGACCGACACCTTGCCGCTCGATAAAGACAAGCAGTGGGACCGCTTGACGGTTCTCCCCATCGCCCCACTCTTGGCTCGCGCCATTCGCGAGGTCTTCGAGGACGGCTCGGTGACCTCAATGTTCGATGGAGCTGCCTAAGACCCCGTTAGAGGAACCAGGCGCGGAGCACCCGGGACGAGGCCCAGATGGGCCACAAAGACTTCCTGCCCATCGAACATGACCGCGTAACAATTCCACCCCAACAGGTCGCCCGCGACAAGATCAAAAGACGCTTTCGTGGACGTTGCCCCCGGGGCGTAGTAGTTCACTGCAATCTGGCAGGCATACTGCGCCGTGCGGACCTGGGTGCTCCAGGTGACAAACGCACCGGGCAAGACCAAAGCGGCAATCGCGAGAAGAACCACAAAGCGCATGACGCCGCGGCGGCGCCTCGAATACAGCGGCGGTTCAGTGTCGTCTTCCAAGCTCATGTTCACCCCGTAGTCTCCCACGCCCTCTAAGGTGTGGCTCGTGGGTGAGCTGAAGAGAACACTCGGGCCCCTGGGAGCAGCCGGAATCGGTGTTGCCTCCAGGGTGGGTGCTGGCGCGTTCTTTGTGTGGGCTCCAGCGGCAGCGCTTGCGGGCTCACTTCTCTGGGTGTCCCTGATTATTGCCGGAGCAACGGCTCTGGTGAACGCGCTGGTGGTGGCGCAACTAGCGCTTCATAACCCGGTTTCGGGTGGCGCGTATCGATACGGTCGCACCTACATCAACCCTCGTGCCGGGTTTCTTGCCGGGTGGTTCTTTCTGGTGGGGAAGACAGCGTCCGCCGCCGCGATTTCTGCCATTGCAGCCAGGTATCTATGGCCGGATAACCCCACGCTGGTGGCGGTAGCCCTTCTCGCGGTGTTTGCCTTAGCCAACATCTCAGGCCTTCGCACCACGGCTGCCATCAGTCTTCTCATCGCAGTGCTGGTGGTGGGCTTTCTTGTCACGCTTCTCGCGGGAGCCACGGGCACCGGAGAGTTTTCCCTCAGTTTCGCCGGAGAATCAGGGTGGGGAGTGTTCCAGGCTGCTGGTTTGATGTTCTTTGCCTTTGCCGGTTATGCCCGAATGGCAACGCTGGGTGAAGAGGTGAAAAATCCCGAGAAGGTGCTCCCTCGGGTGATTGTGATCACGCTCCTGGG
>JALQXU010000188.1:822-1357 GCA_023263045.1 Pontimonas sp. | reverse complement strand
TCTCCTGGGTCGATGTGATCCTTCGAGTCGCGGGTCTTCTGTTGATCCTGATGGGGTTTGTTTTCATCGGGCAGGTGTCCTTCTTGCAGAGAACCACCAAACTCCCCCTAGGTAGTGCGAATGGTTTCCTGGGGGCACCCATCCTGGGTGTGGTCTTCGGTCTGGGGTGGGCACCCTGCATTGGCCCCACCCTGATCGCAGTGAACACCCTGGCTTTCAGCGTGGGCGATATTCCCCGGGCGACAGCTCTGGCGATTGCCTATTGCCTGGGGTTGGGTATTCCCTTCCTCCTGATTGCCCTGGGCTTGGGATGGGTCACCGGAGCTGTGGCGTGGCTCAAACGCAACATTCGGGCCATCAACATCGCCGGCGGAGTCATCCTGATGGCGATTGGTATGGCGATGGTGTCCGGTGTGTGGCAGATGTGGATGTCGAGTCTTCAGGCGGTGATCGGTGGAACCACTACGCCCCTCTGATTACGACGATGGCGCACCCGAGCGCCCCATCCAACAACCCTCCCTCGGGTGGTTGGGTT
>JALQXU010000188.1:0-812 GCA_023263045.1 Pontimonas sp. | reverse complement strand
CCAGCTCACCAGCATGCGAACAGCGTTGGTTCTGCTGTTGCTCCTCGCGCTTGCCTCGATTCCGGGCTCGTTGGTCCCGCAGCGCTCCAGCGATCCCAACGGTGTGGTGCAGTTTCGACGCGATGACCCTGAGCTTTTTGAGATTCTCGACGCTCTGCAACTCTTTGACACCTTCACCTCGGTGTGGTTCTCCGCGATTTACCTCCTGCTCTTTATTTCCCTGGTCGGATGCATTCTGCCTCGCACGTCGCACCACCTGAAAGCACTCACGTCTCCTCCACCCGATACTCCTGCTCGACTCGAGCGATTCGAGCACTACCGCAAAGAAACAGCCGAGGGAACACCCGAGGAGTTGTTAGATACTGCCAGGGAGACTCTTACCTCCCACGGGTATCGGGTCAAGGTGGATGGCACGAGTGTGTCGGGGGAGCGTGGGTATCTGAGGGAGACCGCGAACTTGGTCTTCCACTTCGCCCTGGTCGGAATCTTGGTGGGCTTAGCCGTCGGAACAGGATTCAAATACCAGGGACAACGAGTCTTGGTCGAGGGTCAAACCTTTACGAATCAGTTGACCAGCTACGACTCTTTCAACCCCGGTCGCTTCTTCAGTGATGCGTCATTGGAGCCCTACTCACTGACGCTCAACTCCTTCACACCGACCTACCAGTTTGATCTCACGTCCGGGTTTGCTAACCCCCTCGATTTTGTTGCTGATATGACCCTCCGGGATTCCGAGGGAGCACAAGACCTCGAGCTTCGGGTCAACGAGCCCATTGATTACGCCGGCACCTCTGTCTATCTCCTGGGGAACG
>JALQXU010000187.1 GCA_023263045.1 Pontimonas sp. | reverse complement strand
CAGAGACGTAGCCACGACCGCGCTCGATGGTGAGCTCCAGCTCAAAGCTCGCCTTGTCATTCAGGGTCGCGATGTGAAGCTCCGGGTTGTGGATTTCCACACCGGCAGGAGCCTGGATGTCCGCAGCACTCACGGCGCCGGCACCGGTCTTACGCAAGTACGCGGTGATCGGCTCGTCGTGTTCGCTAGATACCACGAGGTTCTTGATGTTGAGGATGATCTCGGTGACGTCTTCCTTCACACCGGCGACAGTGGAGAACTCGTGCAGCACGCCATCGATACGGATGCTGGTCACGGCAGCGCCAGGAATGGAGGACAACAGGGTGCGACGCAGGGAGTTCCCGAGCGTGTACCCGAAGCCTGGCTCGAGGGGCTCAATCACAAAGGCTGAGCGGAAGTCGGACAGTGTTTCTTCTGACAGGGTGGGGCGTTGTGCAATGAGCACTGTGGTGTTCCTTTCGGCAAAGTGTCCGCTATATGACACTTGGTTGAGGATGCGACCGGGGCCGCGACGAACTATGAGGTTGTGGTGGGGGTAAGAAGATCAGCAGGCACGCCTGCGGGTCTTCTTGGAACTACACGCGACGACGCTTGGGCGGACGGCAACCGTTGTGAGCCTGAGGCGTCACATCAGTAATCGAGCCCACCTCCAGGCCGGCAGCCTGGAGTGAACGAATCGCTGTCTCGCGACCGGAACCCGGTCCCTTGACAAAAACATCGACCTTCTTCATGCCGTGCTCCTGCGCTTGGCGAGCAACGGACTCGGCAGCCAGCTGAGCTGCGAAGGGGGTTGACTTACGTGAGCCCTTGAAGCCCACGCCACCGGAGGACGCCCAAGAGATAACAGCTCCAGAGGGGTCGGTGATCGAAATGATGGTGTTGTTGAATGTCGACTTGATGTGGGCCTGGCCCACAGCAATGTTCTTCTTGGTCTTGCGACGAGGCTTTCTCGCTGCCGCCTTGGGTGCTGCCATTGTTTTCTCTCCGTAATTCTTAGTCGGTTAGTGAACCAAAACTGGGTCTAGCTGGCCTTCTTCTTGCCAGCAACGGTGCGCTTAGGACCCTTACGGGTACGAGCGTTGGTCTTGGTGCGCTGACCGCGCACGGGGAGGCCACGGCGGTGACGCACGCCTTCGTAGCTACCAATTTCCACCTTGCGACGGATATCGGCGGTTACCTCACGGCGAAGGTCACCCTCCACCTTGTAGTCCTTCTCGATGACATCGCGAAGAGCGACCAGCTGGTCGTCTGTTAGGTCCTTGACCCTGATGTCCTCGGAGATCTTGGTGGCCTTAAGAATCTCGCTTGAGCGAGTGCGGCCAATACCGAAAATGTAGGTGAGTGAGATAACCACTCGCTTCTCGCGAGGGATGTCGACTCCTGCTATACGTGCCATTTGT
>JALQXU010000186.1 GCA_023263045.1 Pontimonas sp. | reverse complement strand
ATAGCGCTCGCCGACATCATCACCTCTATCCATCTCGCGCACGGCATTACTGCTGCCCTGTTGAAGCGAGAGCGGACTGGCGAGGGGTCGAGAGTGGATACGAGTTTGTTGGAGTCGATGCTTGACCTCCAGTTTGAGCTCATGAGCGCCCACCTCAATGACCCCAGTGTCCTGGTGAAGAGGGGCGCACCACACAGTGCGCACGCTTTTCTGCAGGCACCCTATGGGACTTACCCGACAGCGGATGGTTACATCGCACTCGCCATGGGATCCGTTCCCGAGCTGGGAAAGCTTCTGGGACTATCCCAACTGGAGCAGTTTGAGGACCCCGACACCTGGTGGAGTGAGCAAGCAACGATTACCGGGCTCTTGGCATCTCACTTGGTGACAAACACCTCTGATCATTGGCTAGATGTCTTGGACGCGGCCGATTTTTGGTGCGCTCCGGTGTTGACGTTGGCTGAACTTGTTGCTCACGATGGTTTTGCCGCCATCGGGATGGATCAGCAATTCTCGAGGGTCACCGAGGATGGGTCCGAGCTTCGACTCAAGACCACACGAGCGCCCGTGCGATTTGATGGCGAAGCTCTCCGAGTCTCTCGAGGTGCGCCGCGCGTGGGCGAGCACACGGAAGCAATCGATAGAGAGTTCAGGGGGTCATAATGGCGAATCCGAATCCCGACGCCAAGAAGCGGTATGAGGTCCCGGTGTGGAACCAGGATGACAAGAAATATGAGGACTACGAGGTCGGCGAGGTCGACCGGTCCATTCGTCGAACTATTTCGGAGGGCGAGATGATGCTCTTCAACGCCCTACTCCTCGATATGCACCCATACGTTGCCGACGACATCTTTGCGAGAGAGGAGGGTCTCTTTGGGAAGAGGATCGTCCCTGGCGCCCTCGTCTTCTCGTTTGGCATGGGTCTGATGGCACACAACAACGTCCACACCTTTAGCTATGGGTATGACCGATTGCGCTTCATCAAGCCCGTATTTGTGGGCGACACCATTTATACAATGCGCACTCTTCTTCGTAAGGAGCCGAAATATGACGATATGGGTCTTTTCAAGGTGAGCTACGAGGTTTTCCGAGCTGATGACGAAGAAATCGTGCTGTATTGCGAGCACCTACAGACCGTTAAATATCGGGATGCAACCGAAGCCAAGAAGGGTGGAGTCGAGGAAATCAAAGGGGGGACTTCATGATCGACATGTTCAGAGAGATTTCCGACGCCTGTGCCCTGGGAATTCCCGAGAAGCACCACAAAGTCGTGGGTGTGATTGGCGCTGGGGGAATTGTCGCAGGAGCTCATCTCCCGGCGTATCGCAAAGCTGGGCTTTCTGTTCATGCGATTACCGACATCGATAAAGACAAAGCTGCGTCGGTGGCGAAAGACTTCGACATAC
>JALQXU010000185.1 GCA_023263045.1 Pontimonas sp. | reverse complement strand
AGCGTTCTTGAGCGCCCACTGCGGGTCCTTCAAACCATGCCCAGTAACAGTGAGCACCACCGTGGCGCCCTTCTCGATGGCACCCGCTTCCACGCGCTCCATCAACCCGGCGACACTGATTGCTGAAGAGGGTTCCACAAAGACTCCGACCTCTCCCGCCAGCAGCTTGTGGGCGGCAAGAATTCCCTTGTCATCAATGGCCCCGAAGTACCCGTTGCTGTCTTCTCTGGCTGCGAGAGCCAAATCCCACGAGGCCGGGTTACCAATCCGAATTGCCGTGGCGATTGTTTCGGGCTTCTTTACGCGCTCTCCCGTGACAAAGGGCGCAGACCCCGCAGCTTGAAAACCAAACATCCGAGGAATCCGTGAGGTTCGTCCGCGCTTCGCTTCCTCGCGATAACCGCGGTGGTAGGCGGTGTAGTTGCCGGCATTGCCCACCGGCAAGAAGTGGTAGTCCGGGGCGCGACCCAACACGTCGATCACTTCAAAAGAGGCGGTCTTTTGGCCCTCGATGCGATCGTTATTGACCGAGTTGACCAAGTGCACCGGATAGTTCTCAGCGAGGTCACGGGCGATGTCGAGGCAGTCATCAAAATTGCCCCCCACCTGCAACACATGGGCGTTATGAATAACAGCTTGGCTGAGCTTCCCCATCGAAATCTTGCCATCGGGCACCAGGACGGCAGCGGTCATCCCGCCATATGCGGCATAAGCAGCGGCCGACGCCGAGGTGTTCCCCGTCGAAGCACAGATCACGGCTTTGGCGCCGTGCTCTTTCGCTTTCGACACCGCCATCGTCATGCCGCGATCCTTGAAAGACCCCGTCGGGTTCATTCCTTCAAACTTGATGAACACTTTCAGACCGGTCATCTCGGACAGTCGATGCGCCTCAATCAGGGGTGTGCCACCCTCGCCCAGCGAGATAACGGGCGTCTTCTTACTGACATCGAGGCGGTCGGCGTATTCGTGAATCACTCCACGCCACTGCCTCGAACCCAGACGGTGCCGGGGTCCCTCGGGTCGGTTGAAACCGAACAACGCCATCTGGTCTATCCCTCTACTCGCAACACACTCGACACGCTCAACACCACCGGGTGCTTCTCCAATGCACCAAGAGTCGCTTGCGTCCTGTCCTCCGGCGCGCGGTGCGTCTGGATGACCAGCGTAGCGGTCTGCCTGGCATCCTCCCCGGCGCTCGCCACCGTTTGGTGGAGCGTTTCGACCGACACCTGATGCTCCGAGAACACCCCCGCGATCGCGGCGAGCACACCCGGTTCATCGGCAACCTCGAGGGTGATTTGGAGTCTGCTTTCCACATGAGACAGAGGGATGCTCGGCAGATCCGCGTGAGTGCTCTCCCCCACTCCAGGCCCACCCAAGACGTGGCGGCGAGCAGCGGAGACGATGTCACC
>JALQXU010000184.1 GCA_023263045.1 Pontimonas sp. | reverse complement strand
GGAACACTCGTCGTCGGCCGCCATACCGAGAGCGCGTCCGTGATCTCCTCGCGGTTCCCACTGACAGTCACACCGAGGCTTCTGGTGTGTGGAACCGGCATCGGAATTGCATGGACCCAGGAGCTACTCTCCACATCGAGGTCGTCGATGAGACTCAATATCGTGTCGCTGACCTGTTCCCACCGAAAATCCGGCTCATATCCCGACAGAAAGAGGAAAGGGTTGCCCAGTTCGTCTTTGACGAGATCGAGGGACAGACGCGGTGGCTCATAGGAGGTCAACGCGGTTTCCTCAAAGTGAAAGAGCGGCCGCCTGGCGCGATAGTCGATGAGCAAATCATTCACGAAAGCCCCCACGCGCTGAGTCTCGAGTGTGTCAAAGACGTAACGGTTCACCTGGCTGACCGCGCCACCCGCATCCGCGAAGCCAGTGAGTCCAGCGACCAGGGGAAGGCCCCGGGGAACATCGGAGAGTTCCATCGCCTCTCGAAAGATGTCGTCTCTAAACATGTGCCCAGGATACCGAGCGGGATGCGAAAACCAGCTGAGCTTCGCCCAGGGCGATATCGCTGCGCTCGATACGATGGAGACATGACTGTGCCCACTCCTGTGTTCCTTGAATCCTCCGACTCTCTCGATGCCGCCGACATTCTCGTCGTGGGGCTGCGCAAAGCGTCCGATGGTCCGCGTGTGTATGCACCGGGTCTCCCTGAAGATGCGGTGGGCGCTCTGGAGGCACTCGCCCACGCAATCGACGCAGAGGGCGGAGTGGATAGCGCCAGCCGACAAGGGTCACCGTCAGAACTTGCGATCCGCAGCGTGCTCTTCACGGGCCTCGGCGATGGTGAGATCACCCCCGACCTCCTCCGCGAAGCCGCCGGATACGCCTCCCTCCAGGTGTCGAAGGGTGAACGGCTTGTTTTTGCTCTCGGTGAGTCTGGGCCAGAGCTCGAGGCTGTCGTCGAAGGCGCGCTCCTGGGCGCTCACCGGGTGAGCAAGCCCGGCGCAACCTCAGAGACAACCGCGCCGACTCACGCGTTCCTCGGCGCGCTGGCGGCAGAAACCGTGACGCGCATCCTGGTGGGAGTAACGGCGGTCTGGCAGGTGCGTGACCTCGTCACGATGCCACCGAACATGCTCAACCCCGTGAGCTTTGTCGAGCATGTGTCACAGCTTGCACAGTCCAGCCCGCTGGAGGTCGAGGTGTGGGATGAAAAGAGGCTCCAGAAGGAGGGGCTTGGCGGTATTAGTTCAGTGGGCAGGGGATCACAGAACCCGCCCCGCCTGATGATTCTTCGCTACCGACCCGACTCCCCCACACGGCACGTTGCTCTGGTGGGCAAGGGCATCACATTTGATTCCGGTGGACTCTCCCTCAAGGCACCTAATGCCATGGTTGGCATGAAATACGACA
>JALQXU010000183.1 GCA_023263045.1 Pontimonas sp. | reverse complement strand
AGTGGCCGAGCAGGAAATACAGCTGGCGCAAACCCATCAGCGCGAAAACGTTGGCGGTGAACACGATGAAGGGGCTTTCGGTAATGCCGTAGATCGCGGGAATCGAGTCCACCGCGAACACCACGTCAGCGGTTCCAATCGCCACAAGCACGATAACCAAGGGTGTCCAGAGCATCCGGCCTTTTACCGGAATCCGGAACTTGAGGCCGTGAAACTCGTCAGTCATATCCAAGCGGCGCTGGAGAAAGGTGAGGAGTCTGTTTTCGCGCTCCACATCGTCTTCTCGACCGGAGAAGAACTGCTGAATACCAATGACGAGCAGGAAAGCCCCAAAAACGTAGAAGATCCAGCTAAAGCTCGCAATGAGGGCGGCACCCAGCAGGATAAAAATTCCCCGGAACAGGATGGCCAGCAGGATTCCGATCATCAGAATCTCTTGCTGATACTTCCTGGGCACAGCGAAGGAGGCCATGATCAGCACGAAAACAAACAGGTTGTCAATCGACAGGCTGTATTCGGTGACCCAGCCGGCGAGGAATTCCGAACCCGCTTGCTCGCCTCCCACAACAAACATGACTCCACCAAAAGCCAGTGCGAGAAATACGTAAAAGGCGACCCAGGCCCCTGATTCTTTGCTGGAGGGAACGTGGGGTCGCCAAATAATCAGAAGGAGGTCGGCGATCAGAACCACAGAGAGGACAACAAGCGATGTCACCTGGAACCACAGCGGTAGTGACATCGTCGGCCGTCAACTCCTCTACGTTGGTCCTCTGATAAAACTACTCCGGCCACCATCTGAATCAGATGATGGCCGTGTGGTTTACGTGACCCCAGCGGGATTCGAACCCGCGTTACCGCCGTGAGAGGGCGGCGTACTAGGCCGCTATACGATGGGGCCGATCACGCAACAAGACAGTATGGCACGCTCGCTAGTCGCCAGGCAAACGATCAGGCAAACACTGACACGCGCATCGGCTCTACGGTCACCTCGAGCGGGAGCGACTCGAGCCGCTCACCATCGGCGTAGGCAACAACACCGGGACTTTCCACACGAACGGAGCGCGCCTGACGGATATGGACTCGGTGATCGGTGACGTGTAGACCCTTGAACACTCGAGGATAGATGCGCAAGAACGCGAGACGCGAAAGCGGATCGAGGGTGAACACATCGAGCTTCCCATCGACCAGCGAGGCATCCGGGGTGACCTTCATTCCCCCGCCAAAGCTCTGCGAGTTCGCGACCGCGACCAGCAAGTAGGAGCCAGTCTCCTCCACGCCATCGAGCGTGAGCGTGTAGGGAATAGGCCGAAGTTTCGCCAATTCAATGAGTAACGCGAGGGTATAGCGATGGCGGCCTTTCGGGAAGCGCAGAGAATTTGCCCGCTCATTCACAAGGGCATCAAATCCGGCGGAGAAAACACACGCAAAGGG
>JALQXU010000182.1 GCA_023263045.1 Pontimonas sp. | reverse complement strand
CTGGGTTCTATTCTTGGATTAAGTTCGTCTTTGTACCATCCAGTGGTGTTACAGAGCATCTTTCACAAAACGATTGGCGTTTTGAGTCCACCACGGGAACCGTGGACACGTTCGATCTTCCGACGTCGCACGCGGTGTCGGCGGTGGTGAGCCTTGCGTCAACGACAGGATCCTCAGCAACGAAAGTTGAGAAGCTAAGAGCAAGAGACATGTTTGACTCGCTGTTGGGCATGACGCTGTTCTAAACCCCGGAATAGACTTGGCGTCATGAGCGTCAACCCCGAATTGCTCGATACCGTCTTCGAACCGACGGAACCATATCTTGTGGGTCGAGAGAAAGTGCGGGAGTTTGCGGCGGCAGTCTTCGCGACTGCTCCACTTCATCACGATGTCGATGCGGCAGTTGCCGCAGGATATCTCGATGTAGTCGCTCCACCAACGTTCGCGATCGTCATACAAGAGAAGACTCTCCAACGACTCCTTTCTCACCCCGGTGCTGGAATCGATTTTTCTCGTGTCGTTCACGGAGATCAGAAGTTTGACTACGAGCGACCGCTGGTCGCAGGCGATGAAGTCATCGCAAGGCTTCGAGTCACGAAAATTCAGTCCCTCGGTGGCCACACCATGGTGACGTCCGAGTCCACAATTACCACTACGGATGGTGAGCCGGTTGTGGTGGCAACCTCCACTCTTGTTATTCGCGGAGAGGAGGGATAGAGATGTCGACACCCTGGGAGGGCCGAGAAATCGGAGACGTCCTTGTCGAGGACTCTTTGGAGTTATCGAGGGACTCACTGGTGCGGTATGCGGGCGCTTCTGGAGACTTCAACCCGATTCACTATCGCGACGACGTTGCTATGTCGGTGGGGCTCGAGGGGGTTCTCGCTCACGGCATGCTCACGATGGGTCTCGCTGTGGCCCCGATTACCGCCTGGTTGGGTGATCGAGGGTTCGTCTCTGGCTACCAGGTGCGATTCACCAAGCCGGTTTATGTGCCCCCTGAGGGCACGGTCACAGTGTCAGTCCAGGCGTGGCTATCCAAAGTGGATGAGCCTACGGAGGGATCGGCGACACTCTCCTTGGCGGTCAGCACACAGGACGGTTCAACTGTGCTGGGTAAAGCGTTCGTAGTGGTGTCACCTCGGTGACCACTTTTTCGGACCTAACCACCATGAGGGTGGGTGGTCCCATGGGTCACTACCACTCCTACTCCTCGACAAGGGCCTTGCTTACCGGAGCGAAAAAAATCTGGGCTGAAACCGACCAATGGATGGCGCTCGGTTCGGGATCCAACCTCGTTGTCAGTGATGCCGGTTTTGATGGGCATGTTCTTCACATCACTACACGCGGTGTCACCGTGAAGAAGGCGACCGGACAGAGGGTTCAGATTCATGCGGAAGCTGGGGAAGACTGGGACGATTTTGTGGCCCATACACTCGCCCAAGG
>JALQXU010000181.1 GCA_023263045.1 Pontimonas sp. | reverse complement strand
GGGATGGGTGACTCAAAGCCTCGAAGCTCGCCGTCCCCTCCCCTGGCCAAGGGTTGCTCGATCATCGCGATGTCTAGCTCGACCAGATCAGGAAGGGCTTGCTCTAGCTGGTCGAATGTCCACCCCTGGTTCGCATCGACCACCAGGGTTGCATCAGGTCGGGCATTTCTAATCGCGGTCAGCTTCTCGACTGGCGACTCACCTGAGAGTTTGATTTTGAGATGGGGATAGCTCGACCATCTGGTCGCGTGTGCAGCCATCTCCTCGGCAGTGCCGACCCCAATAGTCGCGACCGTCGTCAATTCGTGGGGGGTCATGCCCAGTTTCTGCCAAATGCTCTCGCCGGTGAGTTTGCACTCGAGATCCCACAGAGCACAATCGACCGCGTTTCTCGCCCCTCCAGGGGGAAGAAGCTCCTGGAGCTCTTCCCGTGTGGCATCCGCACGAAGAGCTGGAGCGACGGCGTCGATAGCAGCCACAATGCTGTCTTGGTTTTCCCCGAGGTAATACGACCCAGTTCCCTCGCCCCGACCGATCGCTCCGTCTCTCTCGAGCGTGACCCACACGGTATTCAAGTGGGAAAACGAGTGTCCAGTAATGACCAGTGGCTCGTGAAGGGGGATGGAGACCCGCTCAATCGAAACTGAAGCGGTCATTTTTGGAGAACATCCACGATGGCGCCGACACCTGTCGCCACCGAGTCGACTGAAGGGACACCATAGGTCTCGCTCAGCGTGCGGAGATACTCTGCCCGCTGGGCTTCCTCTAGACCGGATGTGTTTGCGCTGATGCCGACCACACGAATGGCGGGATTCACGACAGATCCGATCCGGAGTGTGAGGTCCATAACGTCCTGAATGCTTGGAAGCGGGAAGTCTGGCCAACCGACAATCGTTTCTCTCGTGGCATCGGTGCAGACGACAATCGCATCGGGCTGCGATCCCATCAACAGCCCCATGCTGACTGCCGCATAGCCTGGGTGCAAAATCCCGCCCTGCCCTTCGATGACATCCCAGTGTGATTCAGGAGCATCGGGTGAGAGAGTTTCTGCCGCTCCGGAGACAAAATCAGCCACCACTGCATCAATCGGAACCCCGCTACCAGAGATCAAAATGCCCGTTTGACCGGTAGCCCGAAAAGTGGCGTCCATCCCCCGAGCGGACATCTCTCTCGCAAGAGCGAGAGCTGTGTATTTCTTGCCTAGAGCACAGTCCGTGCCCACGGTCAACAATCGCTTCCCCTGCCGCTTCACACCTTTCCCCACCGGGAGTCCCGATGGGGGAACGCGGATATCTGTGATGGTTGCTCCGGAAGAGGCGGCAGCTGCGGCAAATTCGGGGTCATCGGCAAGCCGGTCGTGCGTCCCCGAGGCAACGTCGAGACCCCGGTTGAGTGCTTCGAGAATCACAGCGCGCATGGTGGCGGGAATGGCTCCGCCGACGACCGCGATTCCAATGACAAGCGTTCGCGCCCCTGCGGCAAGAGCATCATCCAAGGTCATGTCAGGCAAACCGAGATCAGC
>JALQXU010000180.1 GCA_023263045.1 Pontimonas sp. | reverse complement strand
AGTCCACCCAGATTGGAACTTCGACAACTGATGAGTTTTCGATCACGGTCGGCGTGAAATTCGAGGACGCTAAATGGTTCCGGGGACGCGACACCGCTGAGCGCAAAATCTCCAAGTGCCCCGACACCGAATGCTGTCGGAGGCCGGTTCCAGCGCTTCGCGAAAAATGGTCGGGCAAGGCGTGGACGAGTGCTCGTCTCCACGCGCACGTGCTCTCACCGCTTCGCGGTGGGATGTTCCCCGGTGTTGACGATGTGGAACTCTTCGAGTTCCTCGAAGTTCATGAGTCACCCGACACTGGGGCCGATGCCTAAAAAGTGCCCCCAGTAGGATTCGAACCTACGGCCTTCTGCTCCGGAGGCAGACGCTCTATCCCCTGAGCTATGGGGGCTCGATGGGGCACCCACCAGGCTACAACCTCGAGGCGCTCGGGAGAGCCTGCGCTACTAGGATGGGGCGTTGTGGACCCCCGAGCGCTAGCGGAACTCATTCGAGAGTGCGTGCAGACCACACTGCCCGAATCCTCGGGACTGTCGTCGGACGATATTGCTCTTGAGCGCCCCAAAAATCGAGACCACGGTGACTGGGCGACCTCGATCGCTCTGAAGCTTGCCAAGGCAGCCGGAACCAACCCTCGAGACCTAGCAGCCTCAATTGCCTCAGAACTCCTCACGCACGAGGGGATATCGTCCGCTGAGGTCGCGGGGCCTGGGTTTATCAACATCACGTTGGATGCCGGGAGCGCTGGCGCACTGGTCAAGACAATCGTGGAAGCCGGCGAGGCCTACGGTCGGGGCGATCAGCTGACCGGTCAGGTGATCAACGTCGAATATGTCTCGGCCAACCCCACAGGACCCCTCCACATTGGTCACACGAGGTGGGCGGCACTCGGAGATTCCCTCGTTCGAGTTCTACGAGCGGCCGGTGCCGGTGTTACCGCCGAGTTTTATATCAACGACCAGGGCGTCCAAATGGATAAGTTCGGGCAGTCCGTGGTGGCTGCCGCGGAAGGTTCCGAACCCCCGGAGGATGGCTACCAGGGTGCCTACATTCAGGACCTGGGCTCGCGTGTACTTGAGCGCTCTCCCGACCTGCTGAGCTTGCCCGATGATGCCAAGGTGAGCACGGCGCGAGACCAGGCGTACGAGCTTCAGTTGGGCGATATTCGCGAATCGCTCGAGCGTTTCAACGTGAACTTTGACGTGTGGTTCTCCGAGCGCACTCTCCACGCCCCAGGCAGCGACGGTGTCAGCCCTATCGATGAGTCTCTCGAGCGCCTTCGAGCGGGCGGGCACGTGTTCGACGACGACGGTGCCACCTGGGTGCGCACCACCGACTTCGGTGACGATAAAGATCGGGTGATCCGTCGTGCCAATGGCGCCTACACCTACTTCGCCGCGGATGCTGCGTATTACCTCTCCAAATCCGACCGGGGATTCTGGAAAAAGATTTACCTCTTGGGGGCTGATCACCACGGTTACATTCACCGGCTGAAAGCACTTGCCGGTGCCGCCGGGGAAAACCCGGAGGAGAA
>JALQXU010000017.1 GCA_023263045.1 Pontimonas sp. | reverse complement strand
CACGGTTGCAGCCCTTCGTTGGCGGGGAGGCTTTGATGACCGCCAAGCTGCGAAGGCGGAGCAGAAACTCCTGAGCGCTCTCGAGAGCGCTGGAAAGCAAATATCGGGTGGGGTATTTTTTGCCCGCTATGACCCACCGATGACTCCGGTATTTCTGCGGAGAAACGAAGCGCTGGTGGAGTTGGCCTAAGTTTCAACCTGTGCTGAAGGTGTGGCGCGGGAAGTCCCCAGGTGCCCCTGCTAGCGTTTTCATATAACTGCACATCGGGCTATGTACTATGCGGGAGAGACACCGGATGTTGCGGTGTCACCGAAGGAGCAAGCCTCCCCGCCAATCTCTCAGGTCATCAGTACCGCATAGTGAAGCCACTCTGGAAAGCGGAATGCCACCATTCCCGCCGACGGTGAAAGAGCACCACTGCTCGAAACTCTCAGGCCAATGACAGAGGGGGAGTCAGGGAAAAGTCCCACCGACTCCAGGAGCCCGTATGACACGCGAAACACCCCTCCACGCGGTGCACGAGCGCCTCGGTGCGAGTTTCACGGACTTCGCCGGCTACCAAATGCCCGTGCGCTACAGCTCGGATCTGGCCGAGCATCACGCGGTGCGCCAGGGGGCGGGGCTTTTCGATCTGTCGCACATGGCGGAAATCGAGTGCTCCGGAACCCAGGTGGAAGTGTTCCTCGACTACGCGTTATCGAACTCCCTCTCCGCGCTGGTCGATGGACAAGCGAAGTACTCGCTGTTGCTCGCCGATGACGGCGGAGTCATCGATGATCTCATCGTCTACCGCTTGGGCGAGAAAAAGTACTTAATCGTGGCGAACGCGGCCAACCGGGATGTCGCCGTCGAGGCCCTCCAGTCCAGGGCGAGCGGTTTTGATGTGACCGTGTCGGACACCAGCGACGAATGGGCGCTCATTGCGCTGCAGGGTCCCGTTGCCGCATCCATTCTTGAGTCCTCACCCGTTGAGCTATCCATGCCCCTTGCCGACTTGCGCTACTACCGCATCACGACGGGTTCCTTTTGCGACCACGAAGTCTTGGTGGCTCGCACCGGATATACCGGGGAGGACGGAATGGAAATCTTTATTCATTCCTCCGAGGCTGAAGCGCTCTGGAATTCACTCATGGAGGTGGGTGCAGACCAGCTCACACTCTGCGGTCTGGCTTGTAGGGACACCCTCCGGTTGGAAGCGGGCATGCCTCTCTATGGTCACGAGCTCTCCCTCGATGTCACACCCGCTCAAGCCGGTCTCTCGGCGGTCGTGGTGAACACTAAGGAATCGTTTGTCGGCAAGGATGCTGCCCTCGATCACAAGACTTCCAGGGTCCTGGTGGGCCTTAGTGCAGAGGGCAAGCGCGCTCCGCGAGCTGGGTATCCCGTGCTCGATGGCTCTGGGACGGTGGTCGGAGAGATTACCTCGGGTGCATTGTCACCCACGCTGGGGCATCCGATTGCCATGGCATACGTGGAGGCAGAGCACCGCGAGCCCGGTACCGAACTTGTGGTCGACGTAAGGGGCGCTAGCCTTCCCGTAACGGTGACAACCTTGCCGTTTTATTCCAGAAAGAAGGTCACTTCGTGAGTAACGTTCCCGATTCTTTGCACTACACCTCCGATCACGAGTGGGTTCAGGTCGACGGCGATGTCGCCACCATCGGTATCACCCAGTACGCAGCTGATGCTCTGGGTGATGTGGTGTTTGTCGCGCTCCCCGGTGTCGGTGACAGTGTTCAGCAGGGTGCCATCGTAGGTGAGGTGGAATCGACCAAGTCTGTTGGTGAAATCTTTGCCCCGGTCGCCGGTGAGGTCGTCGAAGCCAACGATGCCGTCGTCGATGCGCCGGACACCGTGAACTCCGACCCTTACGGCCAAGGATGGCTCATCAAGGTTCGTTTTGCTGAACTGCCCAATCTTTTAGACGCTGCTGCCTACACGGCACTGATTGGAGAGTAAATCTATGGCCACCGCGTTTTCCGCTCGTCATATTGGGACCGATTCGGACCAACAGGCTCTGATGCTCAATCGCATCGGGTATTCGAGCCTCGATGAGCTGATGAACGCGGCAGTGCCTGGCCACCTTCGTATGGCCGAGATTGCCCGCTCCGTTATTCCTGCGGCAGCTTCCGAGGCGGAAACGCTCGCAGAATTGCGTGCCCTCGCCGATGCCAACACGGCTCGCACCTCATTGATGGGCCAGGGCTACTACGGGACGTACACGCCCTCGGTCATTAAGCGGAACATTCTCGAAAACCCCAGTTGGTATACCGCCTACACCCCCTACCAGCCAGAAATTTCCCAGGGTCGATTGGAGGCCTTGCTCAACTTCCAAACCATGGTGGCGGATTTGACCGGTCTCGCTACCGCGAATGCGTCCATGCTCGACGAGGGCACGGCTGTGGCGGAGGCGATGCTCTTGGCCAGGCGGGCGTCGGGTCAGGCGTCGAATGTTTTCCTCGTGGATATCGATGCCTTCGCGCAAACTAAGGCCGTCCTTGCGGGCCGTGCTGAACCGCTGGGTATCGAGATTGTGGAGACCGATTTCCAGGGCGAGTTACCCGAGCACTTCGGATCTTTTGTCCAATACCCGGGCGCTTCAGGCCGCATCATCGACCCGAGCTCCACCATCGAAGCCACCAAGGCTCAGGGCGGTCTGGCCATTGTTGCCGCCGACCTATTGGCGATGACGCTCCTAAAGTCCCCTGGCGAAATGGGAGCAGACATTGCTGCGGGCACCACGCAGCGATTTGGAATCCCACTGGGATTTGGTGGTCCCCACGCCGGGTACCTTGCGGTGAGGGCTGGACTGGAGCGCCAGCTACCCGGTCGTCTCATCGGTGTGTCGAAAGATGCGGAAGGTAACGCCGCGTATCGCTTGACCCTGCAGACCCGGGAGCAGCACATCCGGCGGGACAAGGCGACCAGCAATATTTGTACTGCACAGGTTCTTCTCGCTGTCATGGCTGGAATGTTCGCGGTCTATCACGGCCCGGAGGGCTTGACGAGTATCGCCCTCGATGTCGCGAGGAAGACCGCTGGCCTGAAGGAAGCCCTCGTGAAGGCCGGTCACGAAGTACTCCACGAGACCTTCTTTGACACACTCTCCATTAGAACGCCCAGCCGGGCTCGCGCCTTGGCCCAGAAAGCGCAGGAGCTTGGGGTTCTCATCACGGTGGTGGACGGCGACACCGTGTCCCTGTCTCTCGATGAAACGAGTGTGGGTGAGCACACCGGAATCCTTGCGGGGTCACTCGAACAAACTTTGGCCACTCTGTTTGAGCTCTCCGAGTACACGGGAGCGAGCGCAGAGGCTGCACTCCCCAAAGCTCTGGAGCGAACCAGTGAGTTCCTCTCCCACCCGGTGTTCCACACTCACCGCTCGGAGACCTCAATGATGCGCTACATCAAGCGCTTGGCCGAGAAGGATTACGCGCTCGATCGAGGCATGATTCCGCTGGGCAGTTGCACCATGAAACTCAACGCCGCCACCGAGATGGAGGCTGTGAGTTGGCCCGAGTTCAACTCTCTTCACCCGTTTGCGCCAGCTGACGATGCCCAGGGCTACCTGATCATGATGTCTCACCTGGAGACATGGCTTGCGGAATTGACCGGGTATGACTCGATTTCACTCCAGCCCAACGCCGGAAGCCAAGGTGAGTACGCGGGGCTGCTCGCGATTCGGGGCTACCACCTCTCCCGCGGGGATGCCCACCGCACCGTGTGTTTGATTCCCTCGAGCGCCCATGGCACCAACGCCGCTAGCGCTGTGTTGGCGGGAATGACCGTGGTGGTCGTGGCCTGTAAAGACAATGGTGATGTCGATCTTGATGATGTGATGGCAAAGATTGCCGAGCACGGGGATAACTTGGCGGCCCTCATGGTCACCTACCCGTCCACTCACGGTGTCTATGAGCACGGGATCAAGGACGTGACCGACGCGGTGCACCAGGCCGGTGGCCAGGTGTATATCGATGGCGCCAACTTGAATGCGCTCGTTGGTTTCGCACGCTATGGCGACATTGGAGGAGATGTCTCCCACCTCAACCTGCACAAGACGTTCTGCATACCCCACGGTGGCGGTGGCCCAGGAGTGGGACCGGTGGGTGCGAAGGCTCACCTCGCTCCCTTCCTCCCCGGTCACCCGATGGCGCAAATGACCCAGCATCCGCCCTTTGATGACCAGACAGGGCAGCCAGGCAGCGTTGTCCACGGGGGAGTGCCCGTGTCGGCAGCACCCTATGGAAGCCCCAGCATCCTCCCCATACCGTGGGCCTATATCCGCATGATGGGACCCGATGGCCTAGCGAAAGCCACGGCCTCGGCGGTGCTGGCCGCCAACTACGTGGCAGCCAGGCTTCGCGACTACTACCCCGTCCTCTACACCGGTGACAACGGTCTGGTGGCTCACGAAGCCGTCCTCGATATTCGCCCGCTCACGCAAGCCACGGGGATTACGGTCGATGACGTCGCGAAGCGCCTAGTGGATTACGGATTCCACGCCCCCACGATGTCGTTCCCGGTTGCCGGAACCCTGATGATTGAGCCGACTGAGAGTGAAGATTTGGGGAACTCGATCGATTCATCGACGCGATGATCAGTATTCGCCAAGAGGCAGACCAGGTCGCAGCTGGTGTCTGGCCGGCGGAGGACAACCCGCTGGTGAATGCCCCCCACACGGCCGCCCACGTGAGCGGCTCTGACTGGTCACACCCGTACTCGCGAGAGGTCGCTGCCTATCCAGCTCAGTATTCGATGGCCACGGATGCGGAGGTCTCCCTGGCGGCCATTCCCGGAGTGGCAAGCAAGTACTGGCCACCCGTGAGGCGCGTGGATCAGGCGTTTGGTGATCGCAACCTGGTGTGTGCGTGCCCGCCGATTGAGGCGTTTGCTTAGAGCTTCACCAGTTCGCGCTTGAGGGTGTCAGCGCTTTGGAAGGTGACCCCCACGAGAGCTACGTGCCTCCAGGCAATGCGCCCTTCGGCGTCAACAATGAAGATGCTGCGACGAACACCGAGGCCTAACAGCCCCACGCCATAGGCATTGACGACGTCACCCTTCTCGTCAGCGAGAAGAGGAAACCCGAGTCTCTTCGTCCGGGCGAACTTTTCATGTGAGCCGGTGTGCTGCCGGGAGATTCCCCAGATTTCAGCACCCAGATCCTTGAACGTATCCAGCTCATCCTGGTAGCTGCACAGCTGTGCGGTGCAACCGGGGGAGTTATCCGCCGGGTAGAAAGCCAGCACCACGGGGTGCCCGCGGCGCTCCGACAGGGTGAAGTGAGCTTTGACCGGATCTCCCTCCACCATGGTGATTCCGGGGAGGGTGAAGTCAGGGGCAAGCTGACCAATATCCGGTGATGTCACGGAAGGAAACGCTAGAGCACAAACCCGAGAGTTTCTGGCAGAAAGCTGACAGCGAGCGGATATCCCACGAAAGCGACAATGTCGATGATGGTGTGACCGATAATGAGCGGCGCTAGACGCCCGGTTTTTGCATAGATCCAGCCAAAGATGAGTCCCATCACAAAGTTTCCTAGGAAACCGCCGAACCCCTGATAGAGGTGGTAGGTCGCGCGCAACACCGACTGCATCAGAATGATGGCCCACACCGAGAAGCCCAGTTGCCGCAATCGAGCGAAGAGGTACCCCACGGCGATGACTTCTTCCAGGATTCCCGCTCTCAACGCCAGAGCAATCAACATCGGAATCGTCCACCAGTAGGTGTTCAGGGCAGTGGGGACAACCGTCACGGTGATGTCGAGTTGTCGACCGAGGGCGTAGAGGGCGAGACCAGGGATGCCGATCAGCGCTGCGAGCCCTAGCCCCGCGGCGCTATCTCGACCCCACCTCGACCCATCAAGCCCCAGGGCGCCTAGGCGCGGTTTCTGGGGGCTCCAGAGTAAGAACACCACCAGTGCTACGGGAACAAGACTCGAGATGATTCCGAGGGTTTGATAGAGAAAATCCGCCCATTCGAGTTCACTGGCTGACCGATTCAGTGTGGCCGTCTGGCTGGAGAGGCCATCCTCCCGGGAGAGCCGAACGGCGATGGTGACCAACGAGTAGAGCGCGCTCATCCCAATGCTGAGCGCTAGGACAAGGATGATCTCGGCAGTGAGCCTCGCTCTGGACATGCTTAGCGCGATGGAGCCGCGGGATCACATGACGGGGTGCCACCGGGGAGCTTGTGGCGATAGCGCGCAATAAAGGCATACACGCCGGCTGCCACCCACGAAATCGGCCAGGTTGCCAACAACCAACCGAGCAACCGCAGCCCAAAACGAGGTTGCGCACGAAGGAGAGCGCTGGTTGCTAAGTGCCCCGCGTATTGGTGGGAGGGTGTGATGTACCAGGCATACCTCTCAACGTCGTCCTGGGTGAGCGCGTAGGGCTCGAGCGACAAGCTTTGCGAGGTCTTTGCCTCGGGGAATGCTGGCAACCAGTCGCGGAGCCGATTCACCCAGAGCGTGCAAAAAGCGCAATCCCCGTCATAGACCAAGACGTGGGACTCGATAGCGCTGTGGCGACTCATCGTTCCATGCTAAAGCCCCAGGCTTAGAGCCCGGTAAGATAGGGGAGCAGGGCTTGGGTTGATAGTTTCTGCGCCCCACGCCCCTAAAGGACTCTCTCATGGCTCATGCCACACGCGATGACGTGCGAAACGTCGCCATCGTTGCCCACGTCGACCACGGAAAGACAACGCTGGTCGATGCGATGCTCACTCAGACCGGGGCGTTCTCCGCGCATGCCGCCGTGGCGGAGCGAGCGATGGATTCCGGTGACCTCGAAAAAGAAAAAGGCATCACGATCCTGGCCAAAAACACGGCTATCACCTATTCGGGACCTCACTCGGGTGGGAGCGACATCACGATTAACGTGATTGATACCCCCGGCCACGCCGACTTTGGCGGCGAGGTGGAGCGAGGGCTCAGCATGGTCGATGGGGTGGTGCTGCTCGTCGATGCTTCCGAAGGGCCACTTCCTCAGACCCGCTTTGTGTTGCGCAAAGCCTTGGCGGCGAAGTTGCCGGTGATTTTGGTCGTCAACAAGACCGACCGACCGGACTCCCGCATTGATGCGGTCGTCCACGAAACCCAGGACTTGCTGTTGGGTCTCGCCTCTGACCTCGCTGATGAGGTTCCCGATGTGGATGTGGATTCGCTCCTGGAGTTGCCCATCATCTATGCCTCGGGTCGAGAGGGTGCTGCATCGACCAATCGCCCTGCCGATGGTTCGCTTCCGGATAACCTCGATCTGGAGCCACTTTTTGGCGCCATCATGACCCACATCCCCGCACCCAGCTATGACGATGAGCACCCACTCCAAGCACACGTCACCAACCTGGATGCTTCACCGTTCCTTGGCCGTATTGCGTTGCTGAGGGTGTTCCACGGGACCATCACCAAGGGTCAGAACGTCGCGTGGGTGAAACACGATGGGTCAATCCACAACGTGCGCATCACCGAGTTGTTGAAGACTAAAGCCCTCGAGCGACACCCGGCGGAGAGCGCTACAGCGGGGGACATCGTCGCCGTCGCTGGCATCGAAGACATCACCATTGGTGAGACGATTGCGGACCCCGAGGATGTGAGGCCACTGCCCGCCATCACTGTGGACGAGCCCGCAATCTCCATGACGATTGGTACCAACACCTCGCCGCTTGCTGGCGTTGTGAAAGGCCACAAGCTGACGGCTCGCATGGTGAAAGACCGCCTGGATCGCGAACTCATCGGAAACGTGTCCATCAAGGTCGTCGACGTGGGGCGCCCTGACGCCTGGGAAGTTCAGGGTCGAGGCGAGTTGGCGCTGGCAATTCTGGTCGAAAACATGCGACGCGAAGGGTTTGAGCTCACGGTCGGGAAACCACAAGTCGTGACGAAGAAGGTGGACGGAGCGACCCACGAGCCCTTTGAAGCTCTCACCATCGATGCCCCGGAAGAGTTTGTCGGGGCCATCACCCAGTTGTTGGCTTCTCGTAAAGGCCGGATGGACAACATGTCTAATCACGGAACCGGGTGGGTTCGCATGGAGTTCACGGTGCCCTCGCGGGGCCTCATCGGCTTCCGCACGGAATTCCTTACCCTAACCCGAGGTCAAGGAATCGCCAACGCGATATCCGCAGGGTTTGGGCCGTGGGCTGGCTCGATCGTGACGAGAAATTCGGGTTCCATCGTGGCTGACCGGCAAGGTGTGGTGACCTCGAATGCGATGATGGCGCTCCAGGAGCGCATGAGTTTCTTCGTGAAGCCCGGTGACGCCGTCTATGAGGGGATGGTGGTCGGAGAGAACTCCCGTGCGGAAGACATGGACGTCAACATCACGAAAGAAAAGAAACTCAACAACATCCGCTCCTCCACAGCAGAGGAGTTGGAGCGTCTCACGCCACCGCGCCAACTCTCCCTCGAAGAAAGCCTCGAGTTCGCGAGAGAAGACGAGTGTGTTGAAATCACGCCCGAAATTGTGCGCATCCGCAAAGTGGAGCTCGATCAGACCCTTCGAGCCCGCGCAGCAGCACGACTCAAACGGCAAGACGCCTAGGTACGCTGGTTTTCATGAAGGTCGCCCGCTTTAGCCTCGACGGTGGTGAGCCGCTGTTCGGTGTTGTCGACGGTGACGACCTCGTCGTACTGTCAGGCGATCCACTCTTTCATGGCATTAACCCCACCGAGCAACGAGTTCCGCTCGATAAGGCTCACCTCCTAGCACCGGTTATTCCCCGGTCAAAAGTGGTGTGTGTGGGCATGAACTATGCCGAGCACAAAGCCGACATGGCTCACGAGGGGCCCGATAACCCCCTGATTTTCCTGAAGCCCAATACTGCGGTCATTGGGCCGGGTGACCCCATCATCATCCCTCCGGTCGAGGGTCGTATCGTTCACGAGGGTGAACTCGCCATCGTGATCGGCGCGGTGGCTAAACGCGTCAAAGCCAAAGACTGGAAAGACGTCGTTTTTGGATTCACCATTGCCAATGACGTCTCCGCACGAGATGTGATGTTCGCCGATGGTCAGTGGGCGAGAGCCAAAGGCTATGACACGTTTTGTCCCCTGGGGCCCTTCATCGACACCGAAATTGACCCTTCGGATCTCATGATTGAAACCTTTGTCGATGGTGAGCTTCGCCGCAAAGGCAGCACCAAAGACCTCATCTATGGCATCCCCGAAATCATCGAGTTCGCCTCGGACGTCTGGACGTTGCTCCCGGGCGATGTCATATGCACGGGCACACCCTCGGGAACAGGTGGTTTTGTCGATGGTCAAACCATTGACATCACCATTGAAGGGTTGGGGACCCTATCCAATCCGGCAAAGAATCGTGATGACCGCGATTACTGAGACTGACCTCCAAGCGCTTCAGCGCCGCGTCCGAAGCATTCTGATCACCGGTCAGGTGATGGCGGGCCTGGGCATGGGAGCAACCCTGTCGATGGGCGCCATTCTCGCGGGGCGACTGTCGGGCTCTGAAGCTTGGTCGGGAATGGCCGCAACCATGTCCACGCTCGGTGCCGCGGTGGCAGCTGTTCCCCTTGCCCGGCTTGCCGCGCGGTCCGGGAGGCGCATCTCCTTGTTCACCGGCGCTGTGCTAGCAGCAGCCGGTGCCGTTACGACCATCCTTGCCACGGTCGTGGAGCTGTTTCCCGTCTTGCTCGCAGGCTTGGCTCTGATTGGAGTCGGGACGGCGGTCAACCTGCAATCGCGCTTTGCCGCCACCGATATCGCTAACGACAAGACTCGATCGAGAGACCTCTCCTTTGTCGTCTGGGCCACGACGGTGGGAGCTGTGTCGGGCCCTAACCTCATCACGCCGGGGGAAGCACTGGGATCATTCCTGGGTCTTCCCGAGCTCGCAGGCCCCTTCGTGTTTACTCTGGCAGCCCAGAGCCTTGCAGCGGTGGTGTATGTCGTGGGGCTTCGACCCGATCCCCTGCTACTTGCAAAAGAGCTCTCACGGAGTCCCTCACCAGGTCACAACCTGGGGCCGAGCGTTGACAACGTCGTGCTCGCCAGGACAGCCATCGTGTCGATTGCGCTCAGTCACGCGACCATGGGTTCGGTTATGGCCATGACACCAGTCCACCTCGTCAACCACGGTGCATCCCTGGCCATCGTGGGGTTCACCATCTCCTTGCACATTGCTGGGATGTATGCGCTCGCACCGCTGTTCGGAATTCTCTCGGACCGTATTGGTCGCATACCGACCATCCTGGTCGGGCAGGCCATCTTGCTCGCAAGCTTGCTGTTCACCGGTTTTGGTTCCGAAAACGAACTCGCGGTCGTGGTCGGTCTCATTCTCTTAGGACTTGGCTGGAGTGCCGCGACGGTGGCGGGGTCGACTTTGCTAACAGAATCCACCGTGATTGAGAAGAGAGCTTCACGACAGGGAGTCTCGGATCTCCTCATGAGCGGATCGGGGGCAGCAGGTGGTGCGCTCGCCGGAGTGGTGTTGGCATTCCTGGGTTACAACGGCCTGTCCTTTGTCACGGTGCTCCTGGTCGCAGTGGTGGTGATTCGGATTGCCCTGACGGCCCAGAAAGGCACCGGTGCGCCTCGAGGAGTCGCAGAACCCATCACCTATGACATCTAGCGCCGGGGATTGGTTGCGTTCCAACGTGTATGTCGGTAGCCGGTATTCGGCTCTTAGACTGGTGGTCTCATGAGTCTTGACTTCTCTCAGGCCACCGGCGCTGATGTCCGGGTCCGCTTCTGTCCTTCCCCGACGGGGACCCCCCATGTGGGACTCATCCGGACCGCACTGTTCAACTGGGCTTACGCCCGGCACACCGGCGGGACCTTCATCTTTCGAGTGGAGGACACGGACGCCGAGCGCGATAGTGAGGAGAGCTATCGGCAACTCGTCGAAGCACTACGGTGGCTCGGCCTCGAATGGGATGAAGGTGTCGAGACGGGTGGGCCCCACGAGCCCTATCGCCAATCGCAGCGCACCGATATCTATCGAGACCTGATCGGTCGTTTGGTTGAGTCGGGGCACCTGTATGAGAGCTATGTCACCCCCGACGAGATGGCGGCGCGGAATGAGTCTCTGGGTCGTGACCCCAAGCAGGGGTATGACAACCACGAGCGCGAACTCACCGATGCCCAAAAGCAGGCGTATCGGGATGAAGGACGCGAGCCCGCGTATCGGCTTCGCGTACCCGATCAGGACTTTAGTTTCGATGACCTTGTCCGAGGTGAGGTTTCTTTTCCGCAGGGTTCCACAACAGACTTCGTGATTGTTCGAGCGGGAGGAAAACCCCTCTACACGTTCGTGAATCCTGTGGACGATGCCCTCATGGGGGTGACCCACGTCCTTCGAGGAGAAGACCTGCTCTCCTCTACTCCACGTCAGATCGCTCTCTACTTGGCTCTCAAAGAGATCGGGGTTGCCTCTCACATCCCGCGCTTTGGGCACCTTCCCTATGTGATGGGGGAGGGCAACAAGAAACTCTCCAAGCGGGACCCAGAGTCCAACCTGTTTCTTCACCGCGAGCGCGGTTTCATCAAAGAGGGGTTGCTCAACTATCTGGCGCTGCTGGGCTGGTCGATTGCCCCCGACCGCGACGTGTTCACCCTCGATGAAATGGTTGACGCCTTCGAGGTGACCAGCATCAACCCCAATCCGGCTCGGTTTGACGTGAAGAAGGCCGAATCCATCAATGGTGATCACATAAGACTGCTTGCTGCTGAGGACTTTCTCGAAAGATGTATCCCCTACCTCCAGAGCGCGTCACTGGTGTCGGACCCCGTGACCGACTCAGAGCGTTCCACCCTCACCGAGATATTGCCCTATGTCCAGGAGCGCGTTGCACTCCTGGGTGAAGTGCCCGGGATGATTGCGTTCCTGTTCACCTCTGATGGGGCCTTGACCATTGAGGATGATGCGAGAAAGACCCTCGGTGATCGCTCGGCTGACGTGCTTGATGCGGCGGTGGCTGTCCTGGATGGTCTCGATGAGTGGACGACAGCGTCGCTGGAAGACGCACTCAGGGGCGCTCTCGTCGAGGGCCTTGAGGTGTCCCCGCGTCACGCCTTTGGACCGCTCAGAGTGGCGATTTCCGGTCGTCGAGTGAGTCCTCCGCTCTTTGAGTCCATGGAGGTTCTGGGGCGGGAATCCACCCTCCACCGCCTTGCCGCTCTGCGCCAATCTCTCTAGGCGTGCGCTAGAGTATCGAGGGTCCCGGCGGAGGAAACTCCGCTCTGGTGGGGTGTGGTGTAATTGGCAACACGGCTGATTCTGGTTCAGTTGTTCTTGGTTCGAGTCCAGGCACCCCAGCCAAAGTAGCCTTATTTCTTATCCCGGCTCCATACTGGGTCTTATGTCGTCGACGACTCCTCGCCACATCGTGGTTGCCTCCAATCCACAAGCGTCCTTCGGGAAGAACCGTGGAGCAGGAGCGGACGTGGCGAGGGCTCTCGGTTCCGCCGGTCACGACGTCGTTGCTCTGCAAGAAGTTGATTACCAAGCCCTCGAAGTCGCTGCGCGCGCTGCGCTGCGGGAGGATTCAGTGCTCGTTGTTGTCGGTGGTGACGGGATGGTTCACCTGGGAGCTCAGCTGGCTCGGGAGAAGAATGTTCCACTGGGAGTGAT
>JALQXU010000179.1 GCA_023263045.1 Pontimonas sp. | reverse complement strand
TGGACTACGCATTTAGCAAGAAAGTCGCCCTGGCCTCCCCCGTCACGCTCTGGTCGGTCCTGAAGACCGTCGCGTTCTCGTGGCAACAAGATGTTCTGACTGAGGACGCAGCGAAGCTCTTCGATGTGGGCAAAGAACTACTGGGTCGACTGGGCGGTATGGCCAAACACATCGAAACTTTGGGTCGCTCGATTACGAGTACCGTTAAGGGCTACAACGCGTTTGTGGGATCCCTCGAGAGCCGTGTGTTCCCCAGTGCCAGAAAGCTCACCGAGCTGGGAAATGCGGCAGACTTCCCCGACGAGCTCGAGGGAATCGAATCCATGCCGCGGGAATTGAGCGCCCCGGAGCTCACGGAACAGCCCGAGAAAGACTAGTCGTCAAGCCACTTACTGGCTTGGTGGTCTGCGGAGACCCTGCGCAAGGTTCCCGAACGGGCCCGCAGCACGATGCTCTCCGTGCTAATGACCGGACCACTTCGACGCACACCCCGCACGAGTTCACCATCGGTGACCCCGGTGGCAACGAAGAAGGTGTTGTCACTTGAAACCAGGTCATCGAGTCCGTAGACGTGGTCGAACTTAAGACCCGCATCGATGCCGCGCTGCTTCTCGTCATCATCCATGGGGTGCAAGACACCCTGCATAAACCCGCCCAGGGCCTTGATCGCGCAGGCGGTGGCAACACCTTCCGGGCTCCCACCAATTCCGACACACATATCGATCCTGGTGTCATGACGAGCAGCGTTGATGCCACTGGCCACATCGCCATCGAGAATCAACCTGGTGCCAGCACCGGCTTCTCGAATCTCTCGAATAAGGTCCTCGTGGCGCGGGCGATCGAGGACAGCGACCCGCATCTCTTCCACTGGCTTGCCTTTAGCCTTCGCAAGTGCCCGAATGTTGTCGCCGATGGGCTTGGTGATATCAAGCACTCCAATGCCTTCGTGAGAGGCCACCATCTTCCGCATGTAAAAAACACTCGAGGCATCGAGCATCGAACCGCGATCTGCCACCGCAATCATCGAAATAGCGTGGGATCGACCAGAGGCCGTCAGTGACGTGCCATCAATGGGATCGACGGCAATATCGCACTTCGGTCCATTACCGGTCCCGACCTCCTCGCCGTTGAAGAGCATGGGGGCATCGTCTTTCTCACCCTCACCAATCACGACGAGACCCGAGAAGTTAACGGTGGAAAGAAACTTCCGCATCGCATCGACAGCGGCACCATCGGCAGCGTTCTTGTCCCCTCGCCCAATAAAGGGTGTGGCGCGGATGGCGGCGGCCTCAGTGGCCCGCACCAGCTCCATCGCTAGGTTCCGGTCGGGATGAACGAAAAGTTCGGCCTGCTCGGCACCGGACATGGTGAATCCTCCAGGGATGGAGCGGTCGTGGTCTAGCACCAGCCTAGCCCTCCACGACGTGGACCCAGGGAGATAGGCTGGTGTCAGCCCTGACCCCCACTTCGGAGACCATCCCATGCCTGTTGCAACGCCCGATGAATATGCCGCCATGCTCGATAACGCGAAGGCTAAAGGCTTCGCGTTCCCCGCTATCAATGTGTCGAGCTCGTCGACGATTAATGCT
>JALQXU010000178.1:250-1613 GCA_023263045.1 Pontimonas sp. | reverse complement strand
CTCCGAGCGCGTTGAGTTGGGCATTGAGCGTGTGCACGTCGCTGTGGATTCTGGCAATGGTGCCACGGGCGTGGTCGGCTGCGCTGAGGACGGCGTCAGCGTCCACTGAGTATCGAGTCATGTCTCCTCCTGGGTTGTTGAGGGCACCCTAGAGACGCTCAAGTATCGCATGCCTCCCCAGTGGGGACTGGGGCAGAGAACCCTACGAGGACTCGTTGGGGACAAGCGGGAGGGACACCTTGAATGTCGCTCCGCCGCCGGGGGTTTCGTCTACTCGGATCGTTCCCTTGTGGCGCCGCACGATGGTGTCGACGATGGCGAGGCCAAGGCCTGAGCCTCCCGTGTCTCGAGCTCTCGAGGTATCCGCACGGAACAGGCGCTGGAAGATTTTGTCGCGCAGCTGGAGAGGGATTCCCTCACCGTGGTCCACCACGCTGATCACACCGCGGGCGGGGTTGTCCTCTTTCTCGACGATGACCTCGATGGGGGCGTCGTCGGGACTAAACCGCAGGGCATTTTGGAGCAGATTGGCCAGAACTTGGCGAATCTTGTTTTCCTCTGCGTTGAGGGTAATTGCGGGTATCAGCGTTGGGTCGTGGACGAGCTCACCATCGTGCCAGAGGGTCACCGTTCGCCCCGGAGCGCTTGCCTGAGCGTCCATGGCTTGATCGTGGGCGAGGCCGATGAGGTTGACGGGTGCTAACTCGAGGGGCTTTGCTTCGTCGAGTCGAGCAAGCTCGAGTAAGTCGGTGACCAGGGTGGTCATCCGCTCGGCTTCCTTTTCGATTCGCTCCATTGCTTGAGCGACGTCGGCTTTCTTGGTGAGAGCTCCCATGCGATAGAGCTCGGCGTAGCCCCGGACTGAAACCAGGGGTGTGCGCAGTTCATGGCTTGCATCCCCAATGAATCGGCGCATTTGCTCAATCGTGTCGGCGCGGTCGGCAAAAGCGCGGTCGATTCTGGAGAGCATGGTGTTGAGCGATCGCGTCAGGCGACCGACCTCGGTATTGGGTGTCGCACCGCCGAGTCGCTGGGAAAAGTCACCGCCGGCGAACCGGGCCGCGGTCATTTCGACTTCACGGAGCGGGCGGAAGGTGGTGGTGACCAGAAAACGGGTCAGGATTGCGCTGAGTAAAACGACGGCGAGACCAAAGAGCAAGAAAATCGTCGCGAAGCGTCCCACCGTGGCTCTCGAGTCCTCCAGGTCAACCCCGATGATGAGAGTGGCCTGCTCCTCAGTCATGTCGGCCTCTTGAATGATGCGCAGGCTGTACGCGTGGAGGCGCCACTCCGTGTCGCCATCGAGGCTTGGCACGGTGAAGTTGGGGGAGTTATTCAGAATGAAGCTCTGGGTGATTCCGCT
>JALQXU010000178.1:0-240 GCA_023263045.1 Pontimonas sp. | reverse complement strand
CATCGGTAATGGCGGCGAGGAAGTAGGAACTCCTCGCACCGGTTTGCCCGGTTGTGTCGAAGGATTCGAAATCGCGGGTGGTGAGGCTCGGTGACAGGCTTGCTGCGACCTCGTCGATTTTCCGGTCAACCTCGTCTTGCAGATACTGCTGGACGGTCGTCATTGTTCCCACCCCGATGCTGAAAAGCCCCAGGGTGATCACAATCACGGTGACGCCGGTAATTTTGGTGCGCAAAGAGG
>JALQXU010000177.1 GCA_023263045.1 Pontimonas sp. | reverse complement strand
GTTACGCCACCTACCTCCCCGAGGATGGTTTCACCTGGATGAACCAGCTCTCCACGGTGGGATCAGTATTACTGGCCTTGTCGATGATTCCGTTCCTCTTGAACGTGTACCTCACGGCAAGAAATGGCCAGAAGGTCACCGTGAACGACCCGTGGGGTTACGGCCGATCCCTCGAGTGGGCGACGTCTTGTCCTCCCCCCCGGCACAACTTCACGTCCATTCCTCGAATCCGTTCCGAGTCGCCAGCATTCGACTTGAACCACCCCGAGGTTGACCTTCCCCCGCTGGAGGCTCCTCAGAAGGTGTCAGCGAAGGCAGCAAAGTAGGTATCGGACTATGAAGACAAACATCGCCGTACTCTGGGTTCTCACGGTCTACTTCTTCATTCTTGCCGCCGTCTACACGGTCTGGTCTCTCATTGATGGAGGTGCAGTCGAGTGGGTAGGTTCCCTCGCGATTGTTCTCAGTGGCGCATTGACGGTGTTTATCGCCTTCTACCTCCAGGTTCAGCTGAGGAACCAGGGTGGTGACCTTCCCGAGGACCGTCTTGACGCGGAAATTGACGATGGAGATCCCGAAATAGGCTTTTATAGCCCGTGGAGCTGGTGGCCCATCGTCTTGGCCGGAGGTGCAGCTGTGGCCTTCTTGGGCCTCGCTGTGGGGTACTGGGTGTCGCTCTATGCGTTGCCGTTTGTTCTGATCGGAATCGTGGGATGGACCTACGAGTACTACCGAGGATATTTTGCCCGCTGATTCCCCGGTCATCCGGTTTGCTACCGAGTCCGATGCCCCCAAGGTGTTGGAGTTGGTGGCCAAACTAGGTCACGCCGTCCCGGTTGACCCCGAGGCTTTTGCCCAGGTTTTCCCCCAGGTTCTTGCTGACCATCCACGGTCACTACTCCATATCGCCGAGGTGGATGGTGTGGTCGCTGGCTACGCGCTGACCACCATCAATCCTTTGCTCTACACGAACGGTCCCTCTGCGCAGTTGCAGGAAATTGTGGTGGACGATTCGGTCCAGACCAGGCGAGTGGGTACCGCTTTGGTGCGGGCTGTCGAACAGGCGTGTGAGGAAGCCGGTGTGACGCAGCTCACCGTTGCCTCTCGTCGCGCAGGCGGCTTCTATGACCGCCTGGGCTACACCCAGCAGGCCGAATTCATGAGGCGCCTCTTCACCTAAATCCTGCGGGCGCGATGTAGCTCTCAGGCGTGGGTCAGAGAGATTTAGTGTTTGCTCGCGCCTTCGAGTTCCTTGGCGTCGACCGGGAGCACCCGATCTTCAAAGAACCAACGTGAGACACCTGCTCGCAGCCTGGTTCCCACCGTGATGCGACCCTCGTCGTTGGGGCGCACAGTGAGAGGCTGGTAGTCGTTGTAGTCCAGGAGTCTCCAGCGCTCGTACTCGTCGAGTTGTTCGTGAACCTCGACGTACTCACCGCCGGGCAGACGCACAATGCGGCCGCTCTCGTAGCCGTGGAGCGCGATTTCGCGATCTTTACGCTGAAGAGCAAGGCAGGTGCGCTTGGTGATGATGAACGCCAGAATCGGAGCCGCAATCAGCAACACCTGGAGCGTTGTGATCACGCCCTCGATGGTCAGCTTGAAGTGCGTGGCAATCAGGTCCGAGCTCGCCGCTGCCCACAGCACGGCGTAGAAGACGACT
>JALQXU010000176.1 GCA_023263045.1 Pontimonas sp. | reverse complement strand
TGGCCGAGTCTTCCTCCCCTCCACCTCGGGAGAATCGCTCGACCACGCCCATTTCGGAGGCATTTCGGGACTTTATCCAGACCGGTTGGGCTGACTTTCAGAGCGAACCCGCCTCGCCGCTGCCTCATGTTCCCCTCGTGCAGGCCAGGCGAGAGGCAGTGAGTGCCGCTTTTCCGGGTACGACACTGATTGTCCCCGCGGGATCGACGAAAGTCCGTTCCAACGACACCGACTATCCCTACCGACCCCATACCGCTTTTGCCTACCTCACGGGATGGGGATCTGGCACGACTCCAGGGAGCATTCTGCTGGGAACACCCGAGGGTGAGACGCATCAGTGGGCGCTTTTTGTTCTGCCTCCAGCGCCCCGCACGAGCGATGAGTTCTATGCAAACCCCGCCATCGGTGAGTTTTGGACGGGTCGGCGACCTGGGCTGGACGACGTCGGAGTGTGGCTCGGGCTAGAGACCAAGGATCTGGAGAGTTGGTCCCTCGATGACCTCGATCTGGCCTCGAGTGCCGTGGTCGCCTCAGCCGAGGAGAGCCTCACGCGCGAGATCCGCGAGCGCCGAGGAACAGAGGACGCTTCTACCGATGACCGTCTCGCCGAGGCCATCAGTGAGATGCGCTTGGTCAAAGATGACTATGAGGTCTCCGAGCTCACCGAGGCTATTGCCGCCACCCATCGGGGCTTCCAGGACATTATTCGCGCCCTCCCCGACGCTGTGGGTGATCCTCGTGGGGAGCGCATCGTGGAGGGAGCCTTCCACGCACGGGCCAGGCGCGAAGGAAATGATGTCGGGTATGGCACCATCGCGGCCGGTGGATCCCACGCCTGCATCCTGCACTGGGTGACCAACGATGGACCCGTATCGCCTGGTGATCTGCTCCTCGTGGATGCGGGGGTGGAAAGAGATTCCCTCTACACCGCGGATATCACCCGGACCCTACCCGTGTCGGGAACCTTTAGTGACGTGCAACGGCGGGTGTATGACGCTGTGGTTGAAGCAGCCGATGCCGCTTTCGCCGTGGTGAAGCCGGGGGCTATTTTTCGCGACATCCACCAGGCCGCCATGGGGGTTATTGCGGCCAAGACCTCCGAGTGGGGCTTTCTTCCGGTCTCACTCGAGGAGGCACTAGCACCCGAGGGTCAACACCACCGCCGCTACATGATCCATGGCACCAGCCACCACCTGGGTCTCGATGTGCACGATTGCGCCCAGGCGCGACGGGAGATGTATCTCGAGGGCGAGCTACGACCGGGAATGGTGTTTACCATCGAACCAGGACTGTATTTCCAGCCCGACGATGAAACCGTTCCCCCGGAATGGCGGGGAATTGGTATTCGCCTGGAGGACAACATCCTCGTCACGGAAACCGGTGGGGTGAATCTCTCTGCCGCGATACCGCGCACGGCTAACGAGATTGAGGCCTGGCTTCGGAGCTAGCCCTGGTTACACTGGTAGTCGCCAGCGGGAGTGGTGAAATTGGCAGACACGCAGGATTTAGGTTCCTGTGCCTTCGGGCGTAAGGGTTCAAGTCCCTTCACCCCCATAGTTTTTTATTTATCTTTATTCATTTCTAGAATTTATAAACTTAGTATCCACTTGGGAATCTCTTAGTAATGATATTTTTCCGGTTCTAACGATTTCGATTATTCCAAATTTTGATAATACCT
>JALQXU010000175.1:1438-1692 GCA_023263045.1 Pontimonas sp. | reverse complement strand
AATTCGCATCCACAACCTTTCCCTTGGTCGTGGTATCCAATCGTCTACCGGTGTCTTTTTCGACAGAAAAGGATGGGACCCGAGTCCCCACACTCTCACCGGGCGGACTTGTGGCCGCAGTCGCCCCTTCGCTTCGCGGAAGAAACGCAGCCTGGGTGGGGTGGGACGGCACCGATTCCGGTGACACGTCGTCACTCACCGTCGACGAAATTGCGCTCTTTCCTGTGTCGATGGAGAAAGAACTCGTGGAGCGC
>JALQXU010000175.1:0-1428 GCA_023263045.1 Pontimonas sp. | reverse complement strand
TGTGGCCTCTCTTTCACGATGTCGGAGTTGATGCCGAATTCCATGATTCGTGGTGGGAGGCCTACCAGAAAGTCAATTTGCTCTATGCGAAGCAAGCAGCGGACATCGTGGATGAGGGCGGAATCGTGTGGGTTCACGACTATCAAATGATGCTGGTTCCCCGAATCCTGCGAGATCTGCGGCCCGACGTGACTATCGGGTATTTCCATCACATTCCCTTTTGCGATCTCGAAAAACTGCGCACCTTGCCTCACTATCAAGACCTTGTAGAGGGCCTTTCCGGTGCGGATATCGCTGGTTTCCAAAGGAATCGTGACCGAGATCTTTTTCGCACAGCCCAGTTAGACGTTGCCGACTCGGCCGTCTCGGCGCGAGCTGAGACTTATCCCATCTCACTTGACTTTGACGCAGTTTCTCTGGCAGCGGGGAGCACGGAGGTCATCCACCGGGCCGTCGAGCTTCGGGAAGAGTGGGGGAATCCCACGACAGTGTTCCTGGGCGTTGACAGGATTGACTACACGAAAGGAATCCCCGAGCGCCTGGAAGCATATGAAGCTCTGTTGCGAGCCGGTGAGCTTGATGTGGACAACACGGTCATGGTCCAGGCGGGAAGTCCCTCGCGTGAGGGAGTCCCGACCTATCAACACCTTCGAGCCCGAATTGACGAGATTGTGTCTCGTATCAATCGGGATTTCCCTACTGCTAGTGGACGGCCTGCTGTTGTTTTCACTGCACAAAACCTTGAGCGTGAGGAGATGCTCGCTTTCTTTGTTTCGGCAGACGTCATGATTGTGAGCTCCTTGAGAGATGGGATGAATCTCGTCGCGAAAGAGTTTGTTGCCTGCAAGAACGATGAAGCAGGTGTTCTCATTCTGAGCCCTCATACGGGAGCTGCGGACTCGATGGTTGAGGCGATTATCGCTGACCCGACTGAACCAGCGGAGCTACAATCGGCGTTTCTCCGGGCCACCACGATGGGTGTGGAAGAACAGCGAACTCGAATGATTGCTCTTCGCGGCGAGGTGCATCAGCACGATGTCGCCTGGTGGTCGGAAGCAATTTTGAGCGATTTAGCTTCAGTCTCAGCCAAGCCCTAGCTCGGTAGTCTGAGGGATATGCCGTCACCGCCCGATCCCAGAAAATCCCGCAACATTCTGGGTTTTTCGGCTCTCGGGGTGGCTGTGGTCCTGGGAGTCATGGGAGCATATGGCGCAGGGGTGACCATTGGTGAGTTATCTGGGGGGTCATCCACTCAAACCGGGGAGTCAGACCTGGAAACTGTTGCCTCGGCTTCGAGCTCCAGGACAGTTCCTGAGGTAGCGTCGGCGCCGCTGGCTATACCGACGTGTTCAATCTCTTCGCTACTAGATTCTGATTCCTTGGGGAATTTTTCGGGGATTGTGGTGGACCCCTTGACCAATGAAATTC
>JALQXU010000174.1 GCA_023263045.1 Pontimonas sp. | reverse complement strand
AACGGTGAGGAGATTGGGCCAGAAAGACCCCAAATCTCAACGTTGACGGTGGCGGGTACATCACCCGGGTTCGAGAGAGACAGCGCAGTCTGTCGTCCGGTCGACGTGTCTCCGCCGACCAGCCAGGTCTCTGTCCGGGGCTCTTGACATTCGGATACGGCAAGTCCTCGGACATTGAGATTCGAGAGATTCTGGTAACTCACAGCAGCGAGTGGGCCGTCTGTCGTTGGTTGCGACACAACTACCGGGTACTCGGTACTTAACGCTCCTTCAAGCGAAAGCCCGTCTTGAACGGATGTCTCTGACAGAGCTGCCAAGGAAGGGTTTGATCCCGCCACCACCTGTTCGGGGCCTCCATAAGCAACGGATTCAGAACTCGCAGAGCCAAAGGACAAACCAGGACCCATACAGACGAGGACTCGATCTGGTTCCGCTGGCATCACTTCGACGAGGGGCATTTCCGGGACGGGACCTGAAAATCCGCGAATAACTCCTGCAGCTACTCCGCTCACCGACAACCCCACGCCGAGAACGAGGGCCACTGTAGAGAAGACGGACGCGACCGTTCTTCCCGCAAGGGTCCTCGACACGTGCTGAGGAATGTGCTCAGAGGTCATCTGAGGTCTCCTCACCAAGCGTGGGCAGAGCGTCATCAACCGGCTGGTTCGTGCCTCGTGATCGCCGCTCTGTCGGAATAGCCAAGATGACCGCTATTGCGACGATCCAGAGGAACCATTGTCCAAAGGTTCCGATACCCGAGGGTTCTGCCAAGACAGGGGCAAGAACAGGCTCTCTCACCTGCCAGAGCTGCCCCGAGTCGACTGAGCTAGCACTGACCAACTCGGGCTGTTGAGCGAGTGAAAGGGCTACGACCGAATCTGGAGCATCACGGAGAAGAACAAATGAGACTCCATATTTTTCGAAAAGCGGTACCGGGTTCGCAGCGCTCGGTCGAATGAGCATTGCGGCAAGTCGTGCGAGATCCTCGTCTCTCTCAACCAGCTCAGTGCTTCTCCCGCGAATCAATGTAGACGATTCCATCAGTGTCGAGCCTGCTCCTCGCTCCAATGTCACGAGATAGGAATCTTCCTGGGCTTCAATCACCAAAGTTCCCACCTGTGGAGATTGGGCGGCCTCGGCGGCAACAAATGCTGGCAACGTTCGCGGAGCAGACACCTGCTGAACACCGATGTTCTCCGACCAAGCCTGAACTGCCATGAAGCTGGGCGCTACCAGGGCCAGTGTAATGACGGCTCCACCCGCTATACGCGCAGCAACTGGTCCAAACCCGCGGATCGCGTTACCCAACAAATCGCGAAAGTCCACACGATCCAGCACCGCAAAAGCGCCAACCAGGAGCCCGAGAAAAAGCACACCAACCCAACTACCCGGCCAGACGAAAACTTCTGCGGACCCCTGAAAACCCGAGAATAGTGATGGCGCAACTGTCGCACCAACGAGTCCTGTCGCACTCAAGAGACCAAAAACGAGACTTTGCCCCGCCTGACCCACAAAGAGAGACAAGAGCGCCAGAACCATCAACACGCCCCCTAAACCAAGAGCAAACACACTGATGATTCCAGGAGCCTCTACCAGAACATCGCCCATGGTCGAGGGAAAATTCTCCGGCCAACCCACAAGGGACATCCACCACGGAACCGAAGCGAATTGAACCGCAATACCGGGGTCCGCGAAGAGCACACC
>JALQXU010000173.1:443-1741 GCA_023263045.1 Pontimonas sp. | reverse complement strand
GTCGAAATCGCGCTCGAAACTTGGTGATGCTGGGGGCTTTCTCATCCAGTGTCACCACTGAGTTTCTGACGTAGTGGCGATACAAAGCCAAAATGTCGGGGACGTCGTCTTCGGTTGCTTCTCGTATCTCGTAGGAGAATTCCGCCGGCGGTTCGCCGGGTGGTTGGAGGTGCCGCGGGAGGCTCCGTCGTTTCTGGTATTCCTCAGGAAGCATCAGGTTTCTCCTAGTGACCAGTCAACGGGGGTGTAACCGGCATCTTCGCGCAAACGGTTCACCCGACTAAAGGGCCTGGAGCCGAAAAATCCCTGCCGCGCGGAGAGCGGACTCGGGTGGGCGGATTCGATCACGAGGGTGTCACCGAGGAGTGGTTTGAGCTCTCCCGCTTCTCTTCCCCACAAAACGGCAATAAAGAAGTGGCCAGCAGTTACCAGTCCCTTCACGACGGCATCGGTAAACGCGGTCCAGCCCAGTGTCCGGTGTGCTCCAGGAGATCCCACCAGGGTCGTGAGGTGGCGATTGAGTAGGAGTACCCCTTGAGAAGCCCACGGGCTCACATCACCGTGGGGTGGGAGGTCAAGACCTAGGTCGTCCCGGAGTTCTTGACGAATGTTGCGCAGGCTCGGGGGGAGCGGGGTGATGTTGCGTTCGACAGAGAAGGCCAGACCGTTCGCGTGAGATTGTCCTGGGTAGGGGTCCTGGCCAAAGATGGCGCACGCCACCGCTTCTGGCGGGGTGTCGAATGCTCGCAAGATCTTGTCTGCGGAAGGCGTCATCAACGCTTTTCTCGCGGGCGAAGAATCCAGTTTTCGACCAATGGCGGAAAGGGCAGCAATACCCTCAGGGCCCACAACGCTGGCCCACCGTGAGGGCAGGGAACTCGGCAAATACTCTTCGAGTAGGCCTTGGTCCATGACCCCAGGCTATTGGGTGGTGGTGGTGCGCATCTCTTGCACCAGTGCAACCCCTAAGTCATAGGACTCCCTGCCACCTGGCTGGATCAGAGCTGAGTACCAGGAGTCGGCATAGAGGGAATTGTGGATGGCCGGCACGATGACCTCATCACCCCATTTCCAGTAGGTCAGGGCGCCATCGGCGGTTTGGCCGACATTGAGTTGCTGGGCCAGAAGATCATCAATCACGGTCGGCCTAATCGCATCGTCCACGAGAGCCGTTCCCAAGATGATGTTGATGCCCGTGTCGACTTCCCCGGGGATGGCATACAAGCAAGACAGTCCACCCACGAGCTCTTCAGGTGTTTGACCCTCCACATAGATGGGGTCATTACTGGGACTTCCAG
>JALQXU010000173.1:0-418 GCA_023263045.1 Pontimonas sp. | reverse complement strand
TGAGCTCCACACCTTGAGCTTCAAGAAGGGCTGCGCCGGCGTCGTTGAGTAGCGCCGTGCAATCTGAGGGACGCGAATAGGTGAGCTCAACCGGAGCCTCCTCTTCGACCGTTTCTTCCACGGTCACAACTTCCTCTGTCACGAGGGTGTCGCTCGCCGTGGAGCACGCTGCGAGGAAGAAGACCAGAGTGACCGCGGTCAGCGAGCCCTGCTGTATCCGCATGGACTTGGACACGGTCATCACCTCTCTGCCTGGAGTATAGAACCCGGCTAGGGCAGAAACCTGGCGCCACGATAGTCTGCAACCGTGTCGTTACTTCACCAGTTTTCCGCCACGGAGCTGGTCTCGATGCGTCGATCCGGCGAGCTCTCAGCACTGGAGCTCGTGGAGTATTTCCTCGACCGAATCGACACTCAC